>JAKDLC010000102.1 GCA_030453055.1 Nitrosospira sp. | reverse complement strand
GCCGCTGGAACCGGCGACCGGCGTGGCGAAGATACCCCTCAGATCATTATTACCCAGGGTGGCCGTAGCTGCCGCGATCAATTGCGCGCCGCTGGGGCTGGCCGGACTGGCCGAACCACCGGCGGTGAATGACGCCACCTCATACCAGAAGGTGTAAAAACCATCCATCGCATTGGCGCGATGATTGGGATCGGGAGTGTCATCAGGAAGAACATTGGGCGACACATTATCCAGCTTGACGAAGGCCCAGCGGTCGTCCGTGGCGGTCGGCACCGGTGCATTTTCCATCGACACTACGCCCAAGGCGAACTGGTTCGCGCCGGTAGCCGTATTCAGCTCTCTTTTCACGCCGCTGGTGCCGGATTGCTCGGTGAGGATCGCGGTCGACGTGCTATCCGCCGCACGTGCGGGTTCCAGCACCCCTCCCGGCACGCCGGTGGCACAGGGTTTGTGCAGAAAGCGGATATTGGAGGCGGACTGCGTGCCGGACGTGGGCACCCTGCGCGCCAGATTGACCACGGACCCGGCGGGCCCGCCGAACAGGCTGGCGTCCACGGCACCGACCGTGTCTCGATTGGCAATAGCAGTATAGCGCTGAGCCGGCAGACCGGGCTGGCAGGCAGGGGTCAGGTTGGGGGCAGTTGGGGAGCCTTGCTCACAGGCAGCGGCGAGCGCACCGCTGGCAACGTCGTTCTGCTGCAATTGATAATACAGCGGATAGCTTACGCCCACGCCAAACGCCTGGCCGATGTTGGTCGCCACTTCGCTACCGATGGCGCTCACGTCGCGCGTGATATCCAGATTCAGCTTGTTGATCACGTATTCCGTGTCGGAAAAGCCGCCGTCGGGATAACTTTCGCCGGGAACACCCGCGGCGTCGCCTTTGAGCGCAGCCGAGAAATTCTTGGTGATTGTGTCGGTACAGTTGTTGTAGCGAGGAATGGGGTAGGGTACCCCGGCGATGACGACGTTGGTGGTGCCGTCAGGGGCTCCCGTTGCGCATTTTCCGCCACCCCCCAGCACCGCGACGTCGTTGATGCGCTTGAGGCTGCCCGGCAGGAACGGGCTGTTCTCGCCGGCCATGCTCAAATGCGGCGCATAGGCGTTGAAGTACCCACCCTCCACTGTGTTGTATACACCCACTTTCTTGCCTGCGCGATCGCCTGCGGCGGAACGCATTGTGCAGGCATAGGCCATCCTGTTGCCGCTGTCCCTGCCGGGTTCGGTACCGGTCTCCTCCAGGTACATGTGCGCGTCATTGGCGCCGCCGTTGCCGGCGATGCCGTTGCAAAGCGACAACACGCTGCGGAATACGGAGTTGGTGGGGGCGGATGCGCCGGACAACCACACGAAGGTGGTGGGGCCGGCCGCCACCTGAGCGGGGGTCAGGGCAAACGCAGCCTGGCTCGCGCCCAGCGCCGCTACGGCTAAAGCAATCTTACTCAGTTTCATTTTCATGTTGGTTTCCTTTTTAACTGGTTGATATTGCATGGCTGAATTCCGGCTGCCGTGCCTGAGGCGGGCAGATGGAAGGAGCAGATGAAAGAAAAACCCGAACGCCCTCAGGCGCCCGTCCTGCGGCGAATCATTACGCCCAGCATGCTCAGACCGGCGAGCAGCATGGCCCAGGTATCGGCTTCGGGCACCGGGCTGGTGATGCTGAGAATGCCGGCATCGCTTAACGTAACTTTGGTGAACTCGCCCTCACCGATTACGCCGTCTTTGTCCAAGTCAACGCCAAAAGGAGTCTTCGTGGCCTGGGCGAGGTTGGAACGGGAAGATGTGGTCAGATACCAGAAGTTCTGCTCCGTGCCGAGCGGCTGGGTGGTATCGACTGTGGTCTTTGTCACCCAGGTATCACCCTGCATAAAACCACCAACTGCACCAAAGAAGGTGTCGGAAGGGTCGGTCGGCAGGGCGACGCTTGCGCCATTCGCAGCCGTCGCGTGTGTGCCACGGCTGCTATTAGCCTCGATATACTCTTCCATGTTTTGAAACCCTTTCACATTTGTGTTACCTTGACTAGGCCAGTCTTTCGTGTTTCCCGTGGTCAAATAACGCGACCCACCGGCGTCATTGAAATCGGTGTTATCCAATGCGATTACATTGAATTCGGCGAGGTGCGCGTTGGCCGGGGTCACAAAGCTCATCAGTTGATTCCAGGATGGCCCGTAGGCGCCCTCGGTAAGATCCCAGCTTTTGCTAAAGCCCGCTTGACCGTTCGCGGCGAGCATATCGTTCATTTTGAAACCGAGGTCGAACAAGGCGGACATGTCGTCATCCCCGGTGGTTGCAGAAGTACCGCCGTAATAACGCACGTTGAGCAGCAGTTCGCCGTTGCCGGTGTCGCCGCCGTCGATCGCGGCCAAGGCGGGCACCGAGGCAGCCATGACTGCGGCCGCTGCGAGCGCTTTAAGTTTAAAGTTCATCTTCATTGCTGATACTCCTATGTGATTAATGAGTTGCACCGAATAACTGAATCCGAACCGCAGACCCTTCGGGACGCTTGAATCCGCACCCCATCCGGTCAGCCGCCCCGGAGCAACCCGGCTGCCTCCGCTTGCGCGTAGACCCGCAGCTTTCCGTCCCCGCTTCGCAACGGGTTTGGCTCTATTCCCGGCCGGCGCGAAGCGTTTGCACGTCTTGCCGCGCGTGCTTCCACTTCTTACCGGACGCTTGTCACTATATGCGGCCATGGTTAAATGCTTGTGAAACGCAACCGTGGTTTTTGTAGTACTTTCTGTCTATTTCATGTACCCGTAGCGACACCGATCGGTCTCTTGTCATGCCGCCCTCTTAGCGTAAAGACCTTATGTGACGGTAAGTCGACAATCCAAAGTGTTTTTCGTAAGGCGTTCGGACTACGCAGTGGCGCTTGGGCTGCTAAAGCGTGATCTTCAACGCCATTGCCTTGGCCACCGCATGAGCCCGGTTGTTGACACTCAACTTGCGCAGGATTTTTTGAATATGATTTTTGACGGTCAGCGGGCTGATTTTGAGTAAATGCGCGATTTCCTGGTTACTCTTGCCTGTCTGTATGTAACGCAGAACTTCCGTTTCCCGGTCCGTGATGAGTTTCCTGGTCTTTCCCGCCGCAGCGCCGGGCTTGTGATGCCGTTCATGAAACAGCATGCGTACCAGCGCCATGTGCATGTGCGGTATCAGCAGATCGAGGAAGTATGCATGGCGCTCGGTCAACGCGCCGGAGATTTGGGTAAAGATAAACAGGCTGCTCGTATGTCCGCTGGCGTCAAACATCCCGTGCGCCGCAATACGCTCCAGATCGTTCTGCTCGAGATCATGCGCAAAACGCTTGTACGCCAGGCTCCTTGAATGATGCGGGCAAAGCAGGAATGGCCGATTTCCGCCGGCGCTCCATGCAGACATGACACGGAATACCAGCCCTCCCTCCGGCCGGCAAAGCTCGGAAAATTCGGTCTCATCTATATTCGTGCGGCTGAACTTTTCGATGCTGATCGACTGTCCGGATCCCTCGTCCAAGATGCAGATGAGCATGCCATGAGGTAAAAGACTTTGCACCTCGCCCTGCGCCCATAAGAAAAACTGGTGGCGGCGAAAAACGGAAGTTGATGAATCGATGATCCGGAGAAGATATTCCGTTTCTCGCTCCGTCAGCGTAATGTCCCCCCCCATAACGTCTCTTGTGCCTCGATTTTATTTGTGTCACATACCCGGTGACGACTATCGGCACAGTTGTGTTCCAGGTCAACTTCCGACGAACGCTATTGTCAGCGTCATGAATGACAGAATCATGAAGCTTACGTGTCAAATTCGTGAACATGATATGAGGAGAACGGATCATGCCGCTTGGCGCGAGTCTTGTGTGGACGCGGATCAGGCAAAGCTGGAATTGTTAACCTGAATCCGGTAGTTGGATGGGGGTCTTTTGGAATGCAGGGCAAGGCGCAATTACCCGGAGATAGATCACCGGGAGGTAATGGTGCGGCGCCTATGCCCTGCCGGAAGCACCGTGTGCCTTAGCGAAATCACGCGCTGCGCCCTATTTGCGCTATTGGCGACTCGCGGCAACTCTCTCAGTCAACCGAAGGCTCTCTGCGTCCTGCGCCGGCGGATCGGGTCGAGGAGGCGTTGTCCGCCTGGGGCGGTTCGCCGAGATCGGCGCGCTGATGCGCGGGACCGCCGGCGCGGGGCAGGTCATACGCCGTATTGATCAGGCCGATATGGGAGAATGCCTGCGGGAAGTTCCCCAGTTGGCGCCGGTGGCGGGGATGGTATTCCTCGGCAAGCAGCCCGAGGTCGTTGCGCAAAGACAAGAGGCGCTCGAACAGGGCTTCGGCATCGTCGCGGCGGCCGATCATCGTATAGGCGTCGGCGAGCCAGAAGCTACATACGAGAAAAACGCCTTCTTCGCCGGGGAGTCCGTCGTCGGTTTCCCCGGCGCGGTAGCGCAGCACAAGCCCATCTTCCATGAGCTCGCGCTCGATGGCTTCAACCGTGCCGCGAAAGCGGGGATCTTCCGGGGGAAGGAATCCCACTTCGGCAATCAGCAGGAGCGAAGCGTCAAGCGCCGTTCCGTCATAATACTGGACGAAGGTGTTCCGGCTCTTGTCATAGCCTCGCGCCAGAACCTCGCCATGGATTTCATCCCGAAGCGCACGCCATTTCTCGACAGGCCCGGGGGAGCCGAATTGCTCCACGGCCTTTATGCCCCGGTCAAATGCGACCCAGGCCATCACTTTCGAATGGACAAAATGCCTGCGCCCGCCGCGCACCTCCCAGATGCCTTCGTCGGGCTCCCGCCACAGGCCCTCCAATCGCGAAAGCACCGCCTGCTGAAACCGCCAGGCATCCTGACTCAGGCCAAGTTGAGACTTGCGGGCAGTATGAAAGGCGTCCATCAGTTCGCCAAACACGTCGATCTGAAGCTGGCAGGAGGCGGCGTTGCCGATGCGCACGGGCAAACTGTTCTCGTAGCCCGGCAGCCAGGGCAACTCGATTTCGGGCAAGCGGCGCTCGCCGCTGACGCCATACATGATCTGCATCTGGTCAGGCGCGCCTGCGGCGGCGCGCAGCATCCATTGTCTGAACGCGCCGGCCTCGTCGAAATGCCCGGCGTTCATGAACGCGTATAACGTGAGGGCCGCGTCTCGAATCCAGCAGTAACGGTAATCCCAGTTGCGGCTCCCGCCGATCTCCTCCGGCAGGGAGGTCGTGAGCGCCGCGATGATGCCGCCGCTCGGCTGGTACGAGAGCGCCTTGAGCGTGATGAGCGAGCGCTCCACGGCGTCTTTCCACGCGGGACGCTCTTCTAATTGCGAGAGCCGGCAGGTACGGCTCCATTCCTGCCACCAGCCCACCGTGCGCTCGAGCCTCATCCCGGCGTCACCGATGAAATGGGGCTCACGATGCAGCGGATGATAGGCGAGCGTGAAAGGGACGATATCGCCCTCTTTTACGTCGAACTCTGCGACAGTATGCATGTCCTCGCCGTGAAGGGGCACAGGCGTCACCAGTTCCACCGCATCAGGCCCCGCCACCGCGTGAATGCCGTAGTCGCGGCGGCGCACCCAGGGGATGTTCTTGCCGTAGCCGAACCGCAGGGCGATCTCCATCCGCATCGTCACCCGTCCCGACACGCCGCGCACGAGGCGGATTACGTCGACTTTCTCGGGGTCGCCGGAAAGCGGCATGAAGTCCGTGAGAGTGACCCTGCCATCGTCCGTCTCGAAGGTGGTTTCGAGGATCGGGGTGTGAGGCAGATAGCGCCGGCTGACCCGATACCCCTCCTCAGCCGGAGATATCCGCCAGTAACCATGCTCAGACGTCCCCAGCAGGGCGGCAAAGCAGGCGTCGGAGTCGAACCGCGGGAGGCAAAGCCAGTCCATCGAGCCATCCCGTGCGACAAGCGCCCCGCTCAGCATGTTGCCGATGAATCCGTAGTCCTCTATGGGCTTGCTCATCCGGCGCCTCGCAACGCCGGGTAGGCGGACATGCCGCCATGAAGATGGGTCGAGCAGCGTCCGGCAGCGCCTTCGCGCCGGCGGCAGATACGGACTTTGTCGCCTAATGTCCCGTGAATCTCCAATGCGCCCCCCTTGCGCGAGTTTGTGTGAGGCCCGTGCGAGCCAATTTCACGATACCACAGCTTGATTCGGAGCGTCAAAATGGCGATGCTTCCGGTTGCCGCGACGGCCGTCGTTCGGATTGTGGCTGCCGCGACTGCGATCCTGGCTGTGAGCCAGCCTGTGATCCTGGCCGCGATTGGGACGCGGGCTGTGTCGGCGATCCCGGTTTCGGCTGCTGAGCGGCGCCGCCCGTGGCTCCGGGCGTATAGACGAATTTCCACTCCTGGTAATTCACGGCGTCGGCAAAGTTCTCGTAACGCTCGTGAAAATTGGCTCGTTTGAATGGTTTCTGCGTCGAGAGGCTATGAACCCCGACAATTCCGACGCCAGGCTTTCTGACCATCCCCCACTCGGCCATGCCCGTCATGGGATCAGAAAAAATCTTGCGCAAATGCCGTTTGATCATCGGAAAACGGTCGTCCGTAAGTAGTTTCTCCAGCGAATCCGGATAGCTCTTGGCCGCTCCCGGTGAATTTTCGTAGTACGACCCGATCGCCTGCCTGAACTGTTCGCCCACGAACATGAGCTCCGCTTCTTTCTCCCGCCGCGCTTCGGTTTGCCATAGTTGTCCCGCGCCAGCCAGAACGATACCCGACAATGCGACGGCGAAAAGCATCCAGATATAGGTGAATCCACTCTCCGCCGGCCTACCCCGCCGGCATACCCGGCGGCTCATCCCTTTACCACGTTTCATACAGTGTTCCATCCTTCGCCTGCCCGGATGAACCGCTACGCACATCGTAAACGCCTTCGGCGCCACCGGGATGAGGAACGGCAACCCACGTTGCCGCGCTTTCCGTCAGCGGATCGACCGGAATGGCGCGCAAATACCGCTTCTGGACCAACTCGGCCAGTTCGGTGGGATATTTTCCGGTATCGCTATAAAATTTGTCGATGGCATCACGCATGATGTTGAGATCCTGCCGCAGCACGGTCTCTTTGGATCGGTCGAGCGAATTGAAATACCGGGGCGCTACAATGCTGAGTAAAGTGGTAATGATCGCCATCACGACCAGCAACTCGATCAGGGTAAAACCGGAATGTCCCCA
>JAKDLC010000101.1 GCA_030453055.1 Nitrosospira sp. | reverse complement strand
CTTTTGTTTCGTATGGGAATTTTGCTCAGTCGGGCGTATGAATAACTACGCCGCTCTTTCACAAAATCCCCCTACAAAACAAAATCCTGCGCAATCATCACGCGAATTTATGAAACATCCGGGATATTAGACTAAACCGCCAATGGGACGTTATCCACGAAAATTTCTGGACCGATCAGGCAATGCCCGCTATCTTTGATACTCCCCGAGTCTTCGGTTATAATTAGGCCGTCGCATGGTTACACTTAACCGGTTCTTGCGAACGTGGGTAGTCCCCACTGACATCTAAATCTTTTGGAGATATCGACTATGAAAACACCTGCTACCTTTTATCACGCCGGCTGTCCCGTATGTGTCGAAGCCGAGCACCAGGTTGCTGATGCCCTGGATCCCGACCGCTACGATGTGGAGCTCGTACATCTCGGCGAGCACGCGGATCGTATCGCGGATGCTGAAGCGGCCGGCGTAAAATCGGTACCGGCGCTCGTGATCAACGGAGCACCTTTCCACATCAATTTTGGGGCCCCCATGTCGGCGTTGAAATCCTAATTGTGGAAGCTGGCGGGCGGACCCGCCCGCCATTTCCACAATATTCATTCTCATGCCTCGATTTATCGATACAGTTTTCCGTAGCCGAGATAAGCCCAGGTACAACTTCCTTATAGTCCATTTATCGTCGAGTCGACGATTGCCTGTAACATTTTCCGATGTTGGTGTTACAGCGCGCGTACCATGATCATACCGAATGCGAGCGGATCATGTCGCCTTCCATACCTATCGTTGTCAGATTAATCCTAAATCCGGTGGTAGCGGCCTCACCCGGAAGGTGAGCGTCAAATAATACGAAATATCGTTATTAATCATAACACTGGTCTATTAAATGAGCGGTCAACTACCGGATTTAGGTTAATATCGATCAACGATTTTACTATAGGAGCAAATAGTGGAACTCATTCTGTGGCGTCACGCCGAAGCTGAAGATGGCGTACCCGATAGTGGGCGCGAACTTACCGACAAGGGATTAAAACAAGCGAAAGCCATGGCTGAATGGCTTAAACCAAGATTACCAAAAAATACGCGCGTTATAGTCAGTCCCACCAGGCGCACCCAGCAGACCGCCGCGGCGCTGGACGACGATTTTGAAACCGTAAAGGAAATTGGGCCGGGCGTCTCTGCGAAAGCAATCCTCGCTGCTGCCGGCTGGCCGGATGCTAAAGGTGCGGTTGTGGTGGTAGGCCATCAGCCCACACTAGGCGAGGTTGCCGCCTTGCTCATGTCCGGCGAGCCCGAGTCGTGGGACATGCGTAAAGGTGCGGTGTGGTGGTTTAGCCACAAAACGAAGAAAGGCGTTGCGGAAACGGTTTTACGCACCAGCATTTCTCCGGATATGCTGTCATCCTGATTCAGTGCTTCTTCACCAGGCTGATCGACATCCATCGATCCCATGCGCCATAATGACTGTGAATCGGGCCGAGCGGGATTGCGAGCAGAACCAATAAACCTCCGGCGACAACACTCGCCGCACCCGCCACGCCGGAGTACCCCGTCAACAACCAGGGCGCCGCAATCAACCAAGCGCCAAATAAAATGTTGACAAAGCGCAACGGCTGCGCCACTTCGCTCATCGCCATGATCGAGAACGTAACCACAAGCGCTCCGATCACATGATCGCTATCCGCCGCCGCGCCTTCGGTATCAAAAATTACGCGCGTGAGCATCAGCGCGACGCCAATGGCAACGCTGACCCACATAGTCCACATGAAAATAACGCCGCTTTTCATTATCTCCCGCAGCACGGTCATAAACGGTGCGTCAAACCCGGCTGATTCATCGATGTCGCTATTTTCCATCGTGTCTCCATGCCACAAGACATGCCATAACGATTTTCCCTTTTGTAGCCGGTCCTTCATGAACTGTAGCGTTGCCAGTATCTCATCGAGCGAATAGGGGATCTGTAGCAGCATGGCTAATGATGCGATCAGGCACAGGGTGCACCAGGTGCCGATTACAATAGGCTGGATAATGATAAAGAAAATACTGACGACGCCCAGCGGCACAATCAATACCCCGAAGAACAGCACGATCCACGGCATCGTGCGCCAGCGCCGATTGTCGCCGATAATGCCGCTGACAATTTCCAGCACATAGACCGTAGCGCCCAGCCCGGCATCCGCGACCGGCCATGCCTCGGATACGTCGGAAGTAGTGATGCGCATGGTGCCGTCGCCAAAGAACGGATCCCATGCCTGCTCAATATGGCCCAGCTGAAATGCGGCCATATAGCGTGAAAGAAACAAACCCACAAAGGCAAGCGCCACAACCGCAATTCGTTGAAGCATCGTGGACGGGTTGTCGCTCCAGCCTGGCGGTATGTCCGGCCCTGTCATCCGGGCGATCGGGCTGACGCCGGGCGCCGAGCGAACGCCTACCGCAAAAAGAATGACGAGTGCGCCAACCAGGGTGTCGTTAGCATACGCCGCCGCACTCGAGGTCCAGAAAATGAGTGGGGCGAACAAGAGCCAACTACCCAGAAGCGCTGTGATCCAGCGTGCCCAGCCGTAGTCGCGCGACAGCGAGAGCAAACCAAAAATCACGATCAGCGTGCCTGTAATGATGTCACTCGCTGTCATCCACGTAGAGGACAGCGCCAGTCCGCGTTGTGTGGGCGTGATGAGCTCTTCAGCCACCATCCAGGATTCCGTAAGTCCGAAGATGAATGGACTGGACACCAGCCAAAATCCCAGCGCTATATTGGCAAAATGGCGCCATAGCGTCTGAAAGTGCTCGCTACGCTCCTGTTTACGGTTGTTGTCAATCAGCTTTGTACTCGGCAAGGAACTCTCTTCAATATCTTCCAGCCATAGCGGTACGGGAAGCTTATTGCGCCGATACCATGCTCCGGGCCCTCGTTTCAGATGGCCGATAATCTTCGGTAGGGTTTCGCGCAGCATATGCCTCGACTGCCAATTCAGCAGTTTCCGGGCGCGTGAAATATCCAGCTCGAAATGATCGTCCGACAGGGCTACCATGAACGGTTTGACGAAAGGTTCGACTCCCCGATCGATGGCGTCCGGGACAACATCTTCCATTTTGTTTTGCATCCATGCGCCCGCAACCGCAACGGTTTTTGGAACCTGATGCGTATCCCAGGGTTCGCCATGAATCAATTGTCCCATCATGTTCTGTAGCTCTTCATAACTTTCCGTGACTGGTTCGCCGATCAGCATCGTGATTTCACCAGGCAAGCGCGTACGCAGATCGACTGTCTGGCGAAATGCGCACGCTACGTCATCCAGATGCACGAAAGACTGTCCATGGGATTTGTTGCCGGGAAACACGTGGCTTTGCAGCTGCCGTTCGTAAATACGCTGAATCTGGGTCGACAGCGATGGCACTTCCCCCCAATCGGTGTAGAATCCGGCCAAGCGAAATATAACTATCTGTAAGCGCCCGTGATGGGCATGAACTTCATTTTCCGCCGCCGCCTTCGAGTGCGGGTAGGGCCACTTTGGATCCAGCGGGCTCTCCTCGTTGATTGGCAAACCCGGCTGGGTAGGCGCATGTACCAGCATGGTGCTTGCGTATACGAACTGCTCGACCTCGAATGACCCAAGCGCCTTCAGCAGACGCTGTGTTCCCCGCACGTTGACCTCTTCATACAGGGGATTCGGCTCCTCGGAGAAATCGTAAAAGGCGGCCAGATGAATGACGGACGCAATTCGTTGTCCATAGCGCCGCCGCAACTGTTCGCATGCACTGGCCATGGCTTCATCGGACGAGATGTCGACGGTAATGCAATTGTCATTATCATCGCATTTTTGCTCGAAGCCGACAACTTGATAGTCGTCGCCTAGCGCCGCCGCAATTCCCGAGCCGATCCTGCCTTCCGACCCGGTGATAAGAACGAGTGGTTTTTCTGAAGACATGCGAATTCCAATTTGAATCGCGATGAGCGATGCGTGTGATAGCTTCTTCTTTACGCCTGGTAGCCAGTCGGATTTACAGGAAAATGGCTGCAAAAACTGTACGACCTGTTCCATATTTCAGGCCGAGACAGACTCAAGGATAAGGGAAAGGGTGGCCTTGATCGGTACGGTAACTCACACAGAGAGATGTGTTGCGAATCAGGCCGTCAGGATGCGGGTCGTGTACAATCCGTACATTTCACCCGGGCGAATGCTGGATTTGGATTCATGACTGGCCAAAACGCTGAACCAAAAACAACTGCCGGCCACCAGTCGCTGGGCTTACTCAGCCTGGCCGCGCTAGGAGTGGTCTACGGCGACATCGGTACAAGCCCCTTGTACGTCATGAAAACAGTTTTTGATCCCATCCACGGCCTTGCTGTCAATGAGGAAAACGTGATCGGCATCATTTCGCTCATTTTCTGGGCGCTCATGATTGTGGTGTCGCTCAAGTACATCACGCTGATCCTGCGCGCGGATATTAATGGGGAGGGCGGTATTATGGCGTTGCTGTCGCTCGCCAGCTCCTCGGTCGAGAACCGTCCGCACCTGCGCAATACTCTGTTTCTCATTGGCGCGTTTGGTGCGGCGCTGTTCTACGGAGACGGCGTCATTACTCCCGCCATCTCTGTACTGAGTGCGGTGGAAGGGTTGGAGGTGGCGACTCCGCTTCTCAAACCATATGTGCTGCCCGCTACGTTAACTATACTGATTGCGCTTTTTCTGATCCAACAACGGGGCACGGGGGGAATTGGCGCCATGTTCGGGCCGATTACGCTCGTATGGTTCAGCACGCTTGGGCTTGCGGGCCTCGCCAACATTGGAGACGCGCCTCAAATATTGGCGGCGCTTAATCCGTCTCATGCCTTCGCTTTCTGTCTGAACAATGGTTGGCTGGCGTTCGTGGCCTTTGGAGCCGTGGTGCTTGCGATTACAGGCGGAGAGGCGCTATACGCCGACATGGGGCATTTTGGCGCGAAACCTATCCGCCTGGCCTGGTATGTGTGCGTATTGCCGGCGCTTACGTTGAATTATCTCGGGCAGGGGGCACTGCTGCTCTCCAACCCGTTGGCGATTTCCAATCCCTTTTATCTTTTGTTTCCCGCCTGGGCGCTTTATCCGGCTGTAGGATTGGCGACGGTGGCCACGGTAATCGCATCGCAGGCGGTTATCTCCGGTGTGTTTTCGGTGACCAAACAAGCCGTCCAGTTGGGATTTTTGCCGCGCATGCAGATCAAACACACCTCGGATCGAAAGATCGGTCAGATATACATCCCTTTCGTCAATTGGACACTGCTTGCAGCGGTCGTCATGGCGGTGCTGGGATTCGGCTCATCGTCCAGTCTGGCGTCCGCATACGGATTAGCCGTTACCGGCACGATGGTGATTGAAACGCTGCTCACGTTTTTCGTACTTCGCTACGCATGGAGCTACCCCTGGATTTTGTGCGTGGTTGCGACCGGGTTTTTTCTTACGATTGATACAATATTCTTTGCAGCCACTACCCTGAAACTTGCCCAGGGCGGCTGGTTTCCGCTCGCAATCGGAGTGGTGATCTTTACCGTAATGTTTACGTGGCGCCGCGGACGTCAGATCCTGGTTGCACACCTGCGCTCGGAGGCTATACCGCTTCAACCCTTCCTCGAGTCATTGATCGCCAATCCACCCGCTCGTGTCGCCGGCACATCGGTCTTTCTGACCGCGGATCCGAATGGCGTACCCCATGCGTTACTCCACAATCTCGCGCATAACCAGGTCTTGCATGAGCGCGTGGTGTTCTTGACGGTGGTCTATATGGAAACACCACGGGTTCCCGCGAACCAGCGAATAGCAGTAAAGCCATTGATCAATGATTGCTACCAGATTACCGTCCGATATGGCTTCAAGGACCAGCCCAATCTGCCGTATGCGCTGGAAATGTGCGAGCCGTATGGGCTGGTGTTCGAGCCGCTGAAAACTTCCTATTTTCTCAGTCGCGACATCGTCGTACCGAGCCCTGGCGCCGGCATGGCGTTGTGGCGGGAACGGCTTTTTGCAACCATGGCCCGCAATGCCAGCAGCGCTGCCGAATACTTTAAACTGCCTGCTAACCGCGTCCTCGAACTGGGGGCACGGGTAGAGATCTGATCGACTCTTCACGCGCGGCAGGCAGCAGTTCGTAAGCCGGACCATCGCCCGGTACAGAGCGGATATCAGGGCCGGACCAGATGAAACCTGTACAACTACGTAGCCAAATCACCTATGGCATAGACCGGCAGTTCATTTTTTTTCTTCATTGATCGAATTGACCTTTTTGATTGAATTGATTAGAATGATTGAATTGGTTAGAATGATTGTAGAGGAGCTTTAACATGGACACAATCCCGGCTGCCGATGCCAAGACCAATTTCGGTGCTTTACTCGATAAGGCGCAGCGTGAGCCTGTGATGATTTCCAAGAACGGTCGTGCCGTTGCCGTCGTTATGTCGGCCACAGCTTTCGAGGATCATCAGAGCCTCAAGCTCGAATTCCTGCGTCAGGAAGTGCGCAAAGGTCTCGATGATGCTGAGCGAGGAAACGTCTTGTTAGCCGAACAGGCTTTTGCCGAACTCGATAAAGAATTAGCGGATTAATGCCTCGTTGTGAGTTCACTGCAAAAGCCGTTGAAGATTTAAGACGCATTAGCCGCTATACGAAGCAGGCCTGGGGAGTCGCACAAGCACGCCGTTATCGAGAAGAACTGGAACTTGCTTTAAAAAAATTGAGCCTGTCGCCCCACATTGGGCTCGAACGGAACGAGATCGCGCCGGAAGTGCGCTCCTTTACCGTGGCGTCTCATATTGCTTTCTATCTGCCCCGAAAAGATGGGATCACTGTCCTGCGGTTGCTGCACCCGAGCATGAATATCGAACGCGCTTTCAATCCCTTCCATGAAAAACCCCACGAACGCGAACAATGAATTTCCCTTAGAGTCTTTGGGGAATGAGAGCTGGACGACCTCTTCGGGACTCTCGTAGGAAAAAACATAGCGTCAAATGGATTTGATTTGTTCGTCTATTTGACGTACATTCATGGGGAGATAGACACCTCGACAGGAGTCGCCCCTATGCCACGCAAAGAACTCAAGATCACGCGGGATGCGCCAAGCCGAGTCGAACGCTTGGGCTTTCGCCTTGATGAAGAGACTAAGGATTTGATCGAGCGCGCTGCCTATCTGTCGCGACGGAAGGTCAGCGACTTCTGCGTCACG
>JAKDLC010000009.1 GCA_030453055.1 Nitrosospira sp. | reverse complement strand
TAGTTTGGTACCTATAGCAGAAGAGGAAATTCCTCAGCTCCTGGGCCGGGTTTTTTCGATTCCTCACGGCCCTTTATTCGACCAACAACCGGATTTTGATTGGAAACCGGGCAACTGTCTTTTTTTTGGGCGGATTGAAGCTTACAAGGGTTTGCCCTATTTCATCGAGGCTATCCGTATTCTGCGTGGGGAGGGTATGCCGATTACAGGTGTGATTGCCGGCCGAGGAACTGAACTAGATCGGCTAAAAACGAGCTTGCAGAATGATTCGGGGTTTGTTATCAAGGACCGCTACCTTTCCCCTGCCGAGGTGAGAGACTGCTTTTTGCAAGCGAATGTTGTGGTATTGCCCTACGTGGATGCAACTCAGAGCGGGGTGGCTGCTTGCGCTTTAGGTATTGGTCGGCCGGTGATAGCCACTAAGGTCGGCAGTTTGCCCGATATGGTAAGGGATGGTAAAAGCGGTATTTTAGTGCCTCCAAAAGATTCAGCCGCCGTGGCGGCAGCCATACGGCTGGTGGTTGAAAAACCGGAATTGGCACGAAGCATGGCAAAATCAGCGTTAGAGCTCGCTGCCGGAGAGTTGTCATGGCGGGAAATCGCCAGAAAGACAAGTCACGTCTATGAGCAGGCAATGCGATTTTCCGTCAGCAATGTTCGAAGATGAATATGAATATCAGAGCGTTCTTACGCATCGAATAACCAAAATACCATGTTGTTGCGCGGTATCGCCCCGCAACTGCGAGATATGTTCGAGCGGAGCAATGCCCGGCTACGTATCCATAACCTAATTTCCAGGCAAAGCCGCGTCATGATTGCGGGTCTTGGCCAAGGGCGCACCCCTGCGAATTTGTCGGGTTACCTGTCGGTGTTTCGGGGCAGCTATCCTGTTGGTCTGCAATCCCGTCACTATCGGTATCAACGAGTGAGTCGTTGCGTGTATAGATGATTTCGGAGCCGAATGCGGGTAATTCGTAAGGCCAAGTGATAGGCTGGCCGTCAGTAAACCGAACATAGTACGGGCAAGCTTCGGCCGCCAAATCCGAATCTGGGCAATCAAAAGCGGTTTTCCTACTCGCCGGATTGGACAACAACGCCTCGCGAAGTGTTATTCCAACGGACCGCAAAGGAACCAGCTCAACTTGCGCCAACTCAATATAATCTCCGGGTCGAACATGTTGGAAATCGATACGTGCGCCCCAGTCACCCGTGGCCGGGTCGTGGTAGTTTACGGTTTTATTCGATTTGAACAACACGTTATAGCGCTTCCAGCTCGTGCCGCCGTATACGGGATGCTCAGCGTCAGTTATCAGTTCGAAGCCATTATCACCGCCACCACCGCGGCGGGGCGCAATAACCACTCTTTGATTATCTTTCCCTGTCTTCATATCGAATGCCAAACGATACCATTGACCCTCTAAAACGCTGAAGTTCTGTGACGCGACGAGGCTAGACGATCCGCCGGCGACGAGCTTCAGCCAATAACGAGTACCATCTGATTCAACATTTGTTTGAGCCCTTGGTTCGAGTTCATTCCATGCTTGCCATTGGAGTGGCTGCGTAGAAAAGTCTCCATTTCTGATTATGTTCGGTCCCGCAACTTCAAAGGAAGTGTAACCAGTTTGCGCAACTTGTCTGCCATTGGGATCCAAATTTCTTGCTATACCGTTGTCCTTAGCGGTCTGCCACGATTCCAGAGTATGAAGTATGCTACCTGATGCCCACTTTTCTTTACTGACATAACGAGTAGTTAACGTGGAGTAAAGGTTGAAGTCATAGGTAGCAAAGTCAGCGGTTGTGGAATAACCCGTATCTTGCGAGACACCGAGGCTGGTGCCAGTCGGAAAAATCTGATTTGAATAAATCTTGTTGCCGTAAATATCACCATTTGGGTGTATATGATTCGTACTTTCTTGTAACCACAGTTGGTAGGTGCGGTTGCCGAACAAGGTGTTGCTCTCGACCACGTTGTGGTATGCATTGTGAAGGAAAATCCCGTATTCGGCGAAGGCGACAGTGTTGCCGCTAACTGTATTACCCGACGACGGTTCATCAAGATAGATACCGGCAGTGTGAACAATCCGCGCTGTTCCATTATTGTTTCCCACAATGTTCAGAATCAGATTTCTTGAAATCACGCTATTGTTATCAGACCCATATGTATAAATGCCGGCGCAATCATCTAACAGCAGGCAGCTCTCCTGTACCAAGTTGCTGAAGACCCGGCTGCCCCGATCCACATAAATTCCGTTATAAGCGGTTTGTGTTATAAGATTCCCGGACACAGTACCGTTGATACCGCTTGGAATTGCCTGGACAGAGTGCACGGGCAAGCTCCGCTGGCCGTTGGGCAAGGTCGTGACCGCGCTCTGTGAAACCACGTTATCCGTGATTGTCATGCCGGTCGGGTAGGCTGTTTTGCGCGATATCGCATCAAGCCCGGTTTTTGCAATGCGGTTTGCGTGAATTGTGCCCGCGCTGGCACCTGTTATATCGATGCCTTCCCGGGCGGTATCGGATACCAGAGAGTTGCGCACCGTGATGCCTGCACTGTTCACCATCAGGATTCCCACTCCGGTTCGCCGAATGACCAAACCATCAATTGCCACATTGGAGCGAGCATTTAAATCTACGCCTGCAGCCAGAACAGATAGGGAAATACGTTTCCCGGGTTCTTGATCGTCAGGCATCCAAACATGAAACATCTGTTTGCTGGTGTCATAATACCATTCGCCAGGTTCGTCGAGCATCCACAGGCTGCCGGTGAGATAGTAGCCGTAGCCTTTCGAGGGAAAGTAGCGGCTGGGTTCGTCAAAAAATATTGCTTCGCCATCAAAGCGCGTTATCTTTCTACTGTCCAGCCGCCATGACGCCGAACGTATATGCACCGTTTGCCCTGGAGTAATTTCTCCGCCGTTCGGGAAACTAAGATCGCTATCGATCTTCAGGTAATTGCTACTCCCCCCAGCGTCAGGCGAAGAATTAGCCCCTATTCTGAAATACACGGAATCGGGAGATTGAGGATCATGGCCCACGTTAGGGTGATGTGCCACGGGAAGTGCGTCACCGTCCACGTATGCGCCTAGCACCGGACCGTTCTGAAATTCGATGCGGGGATCGCTCATAGCGAAGGCGATTCTGCCGCTAGGGATTTCGAAGTCAAGCCGTGCGGTTTTTACGCTGGTCATCGCAGTAAATGGTAACGCGTGCGTCGTCCATTCGCCTGTGCCGACCATGGCCTGATTAACCCCGATCACATCCCAAGGGGGCAAGGAACGACGTATCGTCACGCGATACTTGATACCGAGCGGCGCCTTGACTGCAAAGCGCAACAGGTAGGGGGCGGAAGAGTTGACAGCGAAGGCGTAGCTGCTGATGATGGAAGGGCTGCCAGTAGCACCGCTCGTAGCAGTGAGGCAGGACGGCGCGTAATTATCGCACCCGCTACTCGACGAAAGAGTAGCATCGCCGTTTGGAGACCAGACTTTCCAACCGGAGGTGCTGGTATCAAGCGGAATGGTTGCAAGCAGATCGACAGGCAGTTGTGCGGCATAGATACTTCCGCCGGTGTTCGACCAGCTTTTAGCAGGGATGGTAATGGTGCCCTCTATTGCCGGTTTATTCTCGCATGCTGCTGGATACGAGCTGACGGTGATCGGATTTGCAGCCGTGCCGTTTGACTTGAGCCGGAGCGTTTCAAACCATGTCTGACTGCATTTGAGCAGAATGACATCGCCAGGCTGAAAAGTACTAGTGCTGATTTTCTTTAAACTCTGCCAAGGGCCATCAGTTAAACCGGAAGGGCTTTCGAGCTTTCCGCTCCAGCCATCGTTACCGTCGAGCGCATCGATGTAGTAAGTCTCTGCGAAGGCATATTGATGAATGAAGGATAAGGCAAAGATAGCAAAGGCGTTTTTTGACGTAATCATAAGATTGCCTACTGTAGGTTAGTAATGAAGGAATGCGACGAATCGGCAGAAGAATCCGGTGTCTAACTTGATATTTGATGACGCAGACTATTGACATGATGATTCATTTCCACGTCGTCACGAAGGAGGGAGTCCAAGCGAGCTTGCTGGCGTATCAATACTGTTGATCGCGAGGGTGTGAAACGAGCATTTGTGCACATTGCACAGAGGGTTTTTTCCCGCGTTAAGGCATTCGAACCCGCTTGAGCGAATCCTGCAAGCCCGCGAAAACAAAAATGGGGAGACGGCGCCATGCCTTGATAAGGCAACATGGGCCGAGGATAGTTAACCGAAGATAGGTAGATGCGGAACGGCTGAAAAGCCGACGCACGTAAGATGACCTGCTTGCGGGTGGTTTCCACGTTCAGTTCCTCCTGGGTAGCCAGAGAGCGAACTGCGCGAAATACCCTTTATCGAACGACACTACCCGCTAGAACGGAAAACCCGCCCACGTGGTCTGGTATTGCACGATAAATACTCACTCCTCTACTGGATGATAAAGGAGATGAGTAGCGTTATTTGGCAGTCCTGCCGTCCTGGGGTAGCACCCTTTAGACCGATAACTTTGCGTCCCCCGCTTTCACGGGGTATGCCCTTTACAAATTTCGTAGTAGGTTGCACCAGAAGACGTAAAATGTCAAGCTATTTGTTGCTAACAGCTATTTGTTGCGAGCTGTTAGCTCCAAATAAACTGCCAGATTTATGGCAAATGATGTCGGTTCTATGCTTCTTCTCTACAGTAGTGACAAACGGCGCACCCATTGCGCCAGACGTATCACTAATAAAGATGGATGTGCATCTCCGCGTCGGGTCTTATCCGCCAACTCTGGCTCAAGCGCCGTCAGCCGATGGCGTCCGGGGTGCAGAGGCCAGTAGTCTTAAGCCCTCGTCCAACGAGACGGATGCGTGCCAACCTACTAATGCCGCCGCAAGTGTGGTGTCTGCAACCGCGTGGCGCACATCACCCGGTCTGAAGTCGCCGGTTATGTCGAGATCGTCTTCGCGCCGTCCCAAGATATTCAGCAATTTCCGGGCGACATTCAGGATCGTTGTACCCTGCCCAGTGCCAATATTAATGATCGATCCGCGCGGTAGTCCGATTCGCCCCGTCAACTCTAGACTGCGGACGACGTCTTTAACGAAAACGAAATCCCGCGTGATCTCGCCATCCTCGTAGATATTGAGCCGCTGCCCGGACAGAATTTGGCTCAGGAAGATCGAGAGGACACCCGTGTATGGATTGCCCATGCTCTGTCCTGGGCCGTACACATTTTGGAACCTCAATACCACCGGTTCGACAGAAGTGCCCTCAAATCCCTGATTTAAAAGGTACTCCTGGGCGAGCTTTGTTGTTGCATAGACGGATGCCGGAGCCGGTGGTGTTTTCTCACTTGTTGGCAGCGCGTGGAGAAGCCGGCTAGCCGAGTCTCGGGGCATGAATTGTCGGGCCTTCATTTCCTGGGCAGTCCGTGGTGGCGGGACAACGAGCTTTCCATGCGCATCCCGATAGGCACCTTCTCCATATACTGCTCGCGTTCCGGCCAGTACGACGCGGGCCGGCGGATTCTTGAGACGCCGAATCGCTTCAATGAGCCGGCTCGTTCCGCCTACGTTCACATCACAATAACGTGTAATTTCATCTCTGCTCTGGCCCGTTCCCGTCTCGGCGGCGAGATGATAGACAATATGCGGTTTCGTCTCTTGCAGGGCACGTTCGAGCGCAGTCCCATCCCGGACGTCCCCGAAGATGAAGCGGGCGTGGTCGGTCAAGCTGGGATGGCGGGCTTCTTCTCCATGGACCTGGGGTAGGAGGTTGTCGTAGACGCACACTACTGCTGCATCCCTCGAGAGGGCGTTCACTAGGTGGGTGCCAATGAAGCCAGCGCCGCCCGTTACGAAAATTCGTTGCTTTACCATAGTTTTTTATCGCTCGCTCGCAACAACGGACGGCAGCCACTCATCCGAGCCGTTCTCTTATCCATGCGGCACCGAGTAGAACCAGAAAGGCCGGATTGTTGTAGATGTATCGGCGCCACATTCGCCGCGGCTCCCGCAACAGCCGGTACGCCCACTCAAGTCCGTTCTGCCGTATCCATTCCGGCGCCCGTGGCATAACACCCGAGTGGACGTCGAATGCCCCCCCAACACACACCATGACCGCTTTTACGCTGGACCGGTGCTCGCTCGCCCAGTACTCCTGGCGGGGACATCCCATACCGACGAGTACAATGTGGGCGCCCGAATCATTTATACGGTTGATATCTTCGCGATCTTCCTCAATTGTCAACGGCCGAAAGCGTGAGGGCTGAATACCGACAAGGCGTAAACCGGGGTACCAGTGTCGGAGATTCTGGCCGAGGCGGCTCACTCTTTCCGGGTAACTTCCGTACAGAAAAACCCCCAGATCCTGGTCCCGCGCTACCTCACACA
The DNA here is from genome assembly GCA_030453055.1 of Nitrosospira sp. Classification (GTDB taxonomy): domain Bacteria; phylum Pseudomonadota; class Gammaproteobacteria; order Burkholderiales; family Nitrosomonadaceae; genus Nitrosospira. The sequence goes on along the minus strand of JAKDLC010000009.1, from coordinate 13,221 downwards.
GCCGCAGCGTCAGATCCATGCCTGCCACAGTCTGCCTCAAGCCCGCATGTCCAAGCAAATTTACGGCCCAACGGACCGGCTGGCTGTCGGGTATCACGAGCTCGAATTCGGTTAGGCGCCGACGGAAGTCGGCATTTCCGCGTGCAGTCATAACCATGTGAACGTTGCAGGCAGCCACGGCACTACCGATGCGCCGACGGCCCAGATCTACAATCCTCTCGATGGCGGTCGTGTAGGTCCAATGGCCGACAGGTACGCCGAGAACATTACTGGCGGATACCTTTGTGGCAGACGTACAGTGGTGCGCCCCGACATCGCCGACAGTGTGGGACATAATTTCTCCTTTTTCAGTAGGACTAAGAATCCGGCTTGATTTGATATGAAGGGCCTAGGGAACCCGCTAAACAAAAGCGAGTTTGATATAATTGCTTCACTTAAAATAGATGCATCAAAAAGAAAATAGTGTGCAGCACCAAACTATTATGTTAAAAAAGATTGAGTGCGTCAAATTGTACAAATTGGCCTGGCATGAGCTTGGGGAAGTGTGTTAGTGCTGTCCGGCCCGATTAGGTCAACACAGCAGGTATGACAATTAATCCAATGTGTTTTCCGCTAAAGGCGATAGAAGTTGGTGGACATAGCCTTTCCGGTATATGTGCGGACATGGCAGGGTAAGTTTAAGGGGTTTAAGGACAGAGCAAAACATGATAGAGCAAAACATGCAAAAAATGTATCTGGTTGCCGGGGCTCGTCCAAATTTTATGAAAATCGCGCCCATCGTGCGCGCTCTGCGAGCGCATGGCGGTCTGGCATTCAAAATTATTCATACTGGTCAGCATTACGACCGGGATATGAACGATGTATTTTTTGAAGAACTGGGTATTCCCCAGCCAGATATTTTCATGGCGGCGGGTAGCGGCAGTCATTCCCGGCAGACAGGCAAGATCATGATCGCTTTTGAGGAACTGTGTCTGGCGGAAAGGCCTGACGCTGTGCTGGTGGTCGGCGACGTGAATTCGACGCTGGCCTGTGCTATTGTTGCGAAGAAGCTGAACATTCCGGTGGCCCACGTTGAAGCGGGTTTACGCAGTGGTGACATGACTATGCCGGAAGAGATCAATCGCGTGGTTACCGATAGTATTTCGGATTGGTTTTTTGTGACTGAGCCAAGCGGTGTTGCGCACTTAAAGCGTGAGGGTAAGGAAAATTCGGCGATACATTACGTGGGTCATGTGATGGTCGATAATTTACTATACCAGGTAGAAAAGCTAGGTAACGTCGATACTTCGGTGTTTGGAACAAGCGGTTTCAAGACGGCGAATAGTGTCAACTGCGGGCGTTACGGGGTTATTACGCTACACAGGCCAAGCAACGTGGACAGCGCCGAGATAATGGCGGGTATCGCCGGTGCGCTGAAGGAAATCGCAATCGAACTACCTTTGATTTTTCCGGTGCATCCGCGCACATGCAGTAACCTGGAAAAATTCGGCATTGATCTGGGACCGAACATCACGCTGGTAGGTCCTCAGGCTTACATGCCCTTCCTCAATCTTTGGAAAGATGCCGCTGTGGTACTGACTGACAGCGGTGGTCTTCAGGAAGAAACAACAGCCATGGGCGTTCCTTGCATTACGATCCGGGAAAATACTGAGCGGCCGGTGACAGTGGACGAAGGCTCCAATGTGTTAGCAGGCACGGATCCGACACGCATCATTGCCGAGGTGCGCAAGATACTTCGCGGTGAAGGCAAGCAGGGGCGCCGACCGCATCTATGGGACGGTAAAACTGCCGAGCGGATTGTTAAAATACTTGCAATGGAGCTCGCCGGGAACGGATAGCGTTTCTAGGCGATGCGGTCATTTCCATAACCATATTCGTATGAAATGAATTCGATGCGAACGAAGGAAATGCATGCCCCATGAATAAGGATATCTCATGATTCTTGTCACCGGCGGAGCCGGTTATATAGGTTCTCACACCTGCGTCGAATTACTTAACGCAGGCATCGAGGTCACCGTTTTCGATAATTTTTGCAATAGTCATCCGGAGGCACTGGCGCGGGTAGAACGTATTACAGGAAAAAAACTCTTCTTAATACAGGGCGACTGCCGGGATCGCGCCGCGCTGGCGGAGGCTTTGAGCGAGAGCGGCGCAAGTGCGGTAATCCATTTCGCGGGCCTCAAGGCTGTTGGGGAATCGGTCAACCAGCCGCTGGCCTACTATGATAACAATGTCGGCGGCACGCTCCGCCTGCTGGAGGCGATGGGGGAGTGTGGAGTGCGAACCCTGGTGTTCAGTTCGTCCGCCACGGTTTATGGCGATCCGCAACGGCTGCCGCTAACGGAGGACCACCCGCTTTCCGCAACCAATCCATATGGACGCACCAAGCTGATGATCGAGGAAATTTTGCGCGACCTGCACCGCAGTGATTCTTCCTGGCGCTGCGGTATACTGCGGTATTTCAACCCGGTGGGCGCCCATGCCAGCGGCTTGATCGGCGAAGACCCGCAGGGCATTCCCGATAACCTGATGCCTTTCGTGGCGCAAGTGGCCGTGGGACGCAGAGAGAGTCTCAACGTATGGGGCAATGATTACCCGACCCCCGACGGCACCGGGGTACGGGATTACATCCATGTGGTGGATTTGGCGTTGGGCCACCTCAAAGCGCTGGAAGCGCTGGGAGCTCCGACGTGGCAGGATCAGGCCGGTTGCCTGACAGTAAATCTGGGCACGGGTATGGGTTACAGCGTGCTGGATATGGTGCGGGCTTTCGAGCAAGCGAGTGGACGGCCGGTGCCGTACAAAATTGCTCCCCGCCGTCCGGGCGATATTGCGTCCTGCTATGCCGATCCCAAGTTGGCGTGGGATTTGCTGGGGTGGCGGGCGGAACGCGGACTGGATGCAATGTGTGCGGATGCCTGGCGCTGGCAGAGCGCTAATCCCGAAGGGTATGGAAGTTGCGGGTCGGACAATGCGAAGTGATGTTTTTATGCAATCATTGATCCCTGTTGTACTCTCCGGAGGTTCCGGTACACGCCTGTGGCCGCTCTCGCGCGAGAAGTATCCAAAGCAGCTCTTGCCGCTCATCGGGGAAGATTCCTTGTTGCAGGCGACAATACGTCGCATGGAGGGGCTGGCGGACGCACGACTGGAGCCGCCATTAGTAGTTTGCAACGAGGAATACCGTTTCGTGATCGCCGAGCAGCTACGGCTGATGGGCAAGAAAGGCACCATCCTGCTTGAACCTGTCGGGCGTAATACAGCGCCCGCGCTCACTCTGGCTGCCCTGGCGGCAGTGCGTGAAGGGAACGATCCGATTTTACTGGCAATGCCGGCGGATCATGTAATGGTGGATACCAAGGGTTTTCAGGCGGCGGTACGCAAAGGCATGACCCTTGCGGCTGAAGGCAAGGTGATTACCTTTGGCGTCAAGCCTGATTCGCCCGAAACGGGCTATGGCTATATTCAGGCCGGTGAGCCGATCGATGAGGAGGGAACCTGCCGCATCGCACGCTTTGTGGAGAAACCGGATCTGGCCACGGCGCAAGCCTATCTTGATGACGGTTTTTATTTCTGGAATAGCGGCTTGTTTATGCTGCGGGCCTCCGTGTGGCTCGCGGCCATTGGTCTCTGCCGCGCGGATATTCTGGCGGCTTGTCGCGCGGCCTGGGATCAGGGTTCGATCGATGGCGATTTTTTGCGTGTGAACAAGGACGCGTTTATGCGGTGTCCGAGCGATTCGATCGATTACGCCGTAATGGAGCGAATCGCCGCCGGCGATGGATCATTGCCCGTCGGCGCGGTCATTCCGCTCTCGGCCGGCTGGTCCGACGTTGGCGCATGGGATTCCTTGTGGGAAGTGTTGCCCAAGGACCATGAGGGCAATGTAGCGCAAGGCGACGTGATGTTGCATGATTGTCATAACATGCTGGTCATGTCGGAGGGCCGGCTGGTAGCATGCGTGGGGGTGGAGGATATGGTGGTGGTGGAAACGCCGGACGCCATCCTGGTCGCCCATATGAGCCGGACCCAGGAGGTGAAGAAAATTGTCGATGGCCTCAAGCACGCGGGGAGACCCGAGGGACAACTCCATCGCAAGGTGTTCCGACCGTGGGGCTGGTATGATGGCGTGGATGCCGGGGAGCGATTTCAGGTAAAGCGCATCGTCGTTGAGCCGGGCGCCTCCTTATCGCTGCAAATGCATCATCACCGCGCGGAACACTGGATCGTAGTGCGCGGCACGGCACAGGTGACGCGGGCTGACGCAACTTATCTGGTGTCCGAAAATGAGTCGACGTTTATTCCTCTGGGCACGCGCCATCGTTTGGAAAACCCGGGTTGTGTCCCGCTCGAAATGATCGAGGTGCAATCGGGTTCCTATTTGGGGGAGGATGATATCGTGCGTTTTGAAGATGTTTACGGGCGGTAATAGCCCTGTGTTTCAAAGGCCCCTCGGCACATAGCCCAGATGGACTATTGCGCTGGAGCATATTTCGGGATATTAAGCAAAATGGGAAGGTAAGGTGTTCGTGCGGCCGCGGTGACTCGTTTCGGGTCGTCTGCCGTTATGAAATGAACGCGCACGGATAAGTTTTATTCCCTTGGTTTCGCCATTTTTACCCAAACTGATCGTCGGAGGATAGTCATGAATAATATGTCAAAAACATCCCTTTGCGCCGTCATTGCAGCGTTTTTGGTCGGCTCTTCAATGCCAGCGACAGCTTTTGCGAGCGATTATGAGCCGGGATTCCGCTGGAACCGGGCAATGGACTGGACGCCGGGAACGGTGCCTAACTCGACCGCGGGGAACCCCTCGCCCGACCAAAACGGCAATCCAGTATGGTTCTATGGATACACAACCGGAGGACAACTCGGGTCCGAAAACCCGTGGTATGCACAGAACCTTTCGCCGCTGGTTTGGGATGATGATTGGCGGGGATCGACCAGTGGGGGGGTCTGGGCGCGGGGATATAACGGACCTGAAGGGGATAACGTAGATACCAACCCCCCAATCGCCAAGTGGGCAATAACCCACGATCTGAGCAAAGAGACTTTTTCCGCAGCATATATACCCGTTGCCGAATGGCGCAATCCGGTGGGCGACGGCGCCATCGTAAATGTAGGTGGTTCTTTATTGCTTACCTGGGAGGGAATGTATACTGAAAACGCGCCTGCCGGCACGGTTGACGTCGCGGTAGCGCGGATGGACGCTTCCACGGGTTTCGCGGAACTACTTTACTCGACAACGTTGACGAACCCTGCAGAGGGCGGTGAATTGTTGTGGCCAGGTATCTCAGACGCGCCTCCCGTGGAAATCAGGAATGCATGGGGTGCTACCGGAGTCCGCATGGATGAAGGCGATACATTACGATTCACGCTTCGCTTGAGGGGAGATGAAGCTGACCCTGCTCTCTGGGCGCTGCTGGACGACCAATCTACCAGCATCACCTTAACGAGTGTCGTACCCGAGCCAGAACAGTTCATTCTGCTAACATTGGGATTGGGTGTCCTTGCGATGCGGCTAAGACGTCGTAATGGTTTAACTAATCGCGCCGGGCGCTAGTACCTACTGGGCGAGGATGATATCGTCCGTTTTGAAGACGCCTACGGGCGAAAATAGGGATAACCTGTTATTTTTTAAGGATTCTTTTCGCTAGTCCGAACGGTCTATTGACTGCTTCGCTATTCGGCGTAACCTGTCAAGCATCGGGTTTGAATTTTTCTGGACCCGGTATGCTGAGTACCACAACAAAAAATTATCAACCGCTTCCTTTGCTCAATCTGCACAGACGGTTGATTTAAAATCTTTTTAACTTGCAGGAGACAATAATTATGACTAATTCTTCCTTGAAACGAGCTGTAGGTATTGCAATGCTGGCGAGCGCCAGCGTGGGAGCCAATGCGGCGGAAAAGGATCTTGGTAATGTGGCCATCGATGTGCCGACGTCTTTTAATGCATCCGTCCTGACCGCCGGAGCATTTAATGACGTCTTCTCCTTCACTCTACCGGAGGCCAATGTAAGTTCGGGTTACACCGTCCAGAATTTTCCATTGACTATTTCGGACAATGGAGGAAGTTTCAATTCAATGCTCACCTCGCTATCACTGGTTTCGAATGCCGATGGAATCCTGTTTAACAGCGACGACACGGTTCTCGCGACAGTTGCGAATACAGCTAATGACGCGTCTTTCAGTCTGGCATACGGCGAGTCGCTGCAGGGGCCAGCGTATCTTAGCGTCGCGGGTATTGCGAATGGGGACCTTGGGGGATTATACAATGGCGCGATTGCCGCAGCGGTTCCCGAGCCCGAAACATATGCCATGCTGCTGGCGGGTTTGGGGCTGATGGGTGCGGTTGTCCGGCGTCGGAGTTTGCGCGAGACTTGTTGATCGGGCGCTTCGTGTGATAGCAGCGTGATACGGGAATGTTTGATGATATGTACGTTTTGAAGGGGTCTAGGGACGAAAAGAAGGGTAACGGTTTATTTTTGATCAGTTTTTTCTCTAGTCCGAACGGTCTATTGACCGCTTCATTGTTTGGAGTAATCTGTAAACCATCGGGCCTTATTTGGTTTTCGTGGCCCGGTGATGGTTAATAGTCATAGTAAAGTTAGTTAGCGTTTGCTGCGCGGTCCAGCAAATCCGTGTAGTAGTTTTAATGTTCAAAATGTTTCAAATATAAACTTATGGAGGTATGAACTATGATCAATTCTACTTTGAAACAGGCCGTCGCCGTTGCAATCCTGGCGGGTGCGAGCGTTGGAGCTCATGCCGCGGCGATTGATGCCGGTACGGTTCGGAGCAACGTACCCACATCCTTCAATGGGATTATGATGGGAGGCGCTGCAACGGGGCTTAATGATACGGTTCTCTTCACTCCGGAGGTGGCCGCCATCAATTCGGGTTTCAGCGTCATGGATTTTCCGATAACCCTTGTAGATGACGACGGTGGTGATAATGACACTTTCGCGCTGGAGCTCGCCACGGTTATTCTCTCTTCGACTGGAGCTGATGGAATGGTGGGAGGAGGCGACGACGCGATGCTGAAGACGGTTTCATATACCGACGTTGGGAACAGCAACAGTCATATTAGTTTCTCGTATGACGAACCTCTGAGCGCTACGCCTTATTATCTCAACATTGTCGGGGTAACAAGTGGCACGGACGGTGGCGCGTACAGCGGATCGATCGAGATAACCCCGGTTCCGGAACCCGAAAGCTTTGCCATGCTCCTGGCTGGCTTGGGACTGATGGGTGCCGTGGTTCGCCGCCGTAGCAACAAGACTTCCTGATTCAAGGAAGTCCAGGCACTGAATACGCTTTATAGATTCACCATTACGGCCTCTTCGGAGGCCGTTTTTATTGACGCCTCGTCATCCCCCATGTGGGAAACGAAATAGACACCCTTCGTTCACATTGTCTGGACATTTTTCCCCATTAATTCGATATAGCTTTATTAACGCGTGAACTGAAGCAAAAAAACCGCCAGAGGCGGTTTGACGGTGAGCTGCATGAATTATTTTCACAGTTTCCTGGTAGGCGCGATTGGACTCGAACCAACGACCCCCACCATGTCAAGGTGGTGCTCTAACCAGCTGAGCTACGCGCCTGGGAAGGCCGAATTTTATCTGAAACGAGACGAGTGTTCAAATTATAATAGTGCGGTACGCGCCTGATGCAACCGTACTTTCCGTCACCCCCAAAAAGCGGCGGCCATAAAACGCCACCCGAATCCATGGAAAAGGTCCGGCTGTCCAAACTGATGTCTCAACAAGGGCTCTGTTCCCGCAGAGAGGCGGATAGCTATATCGAACGCGGGTGGGTGTTGGTGGATGGCGAGCGCATCACTGAGCTGGGTACGAAGATTGGTCCCATGCAGCAAATCAAGCTCGACAACCCGGCGCAAGTACGACAGCAGGGTCGGGTGACAATACTGCTGAACAAGCCTGTGGGTTATGTATCGGGCCAACCGGAACCGGGTTATCAGCCGGCAATCAGTCTTGTTACCCAGGAATCCCGCTTTGGGGGCGATCAATCAGAGCAGCATTTCAGTCCGGCTCACTTGAAGGGTCTGGCGCCGGCGGGGCGGCTGGATATCGACTCATGGGGATTGCTGGTACTGACGCAGGATGGCCGCATTGCCAGGCAGCTGATCGGTGCGGAACCGGGGATCGAGAAGGAATATCTGGTACGCGTGCAGGGAACGCCATCAAAGAGCGCATTAGGTTTGTTGCATCATGGTCTGAGCCTGGATGGTAAAGTATTGAAGCGCGCCGAAGTCGCCTGGCAGAGTCAGGATCAGCTGCGCATCATTTTGCGCGAAGGCAGGAAACGTCAAATCCGCCGAATGTGCGAACTGGTTGGGTTGAAAGTCACTGCATTAAAGCGCGTTCGCATCGGCAAAATAAAACTGGGCGATCTGCCATTGGGAAAGTGGCGTTATCTGGGGCATGAGGAAGCGTTTTGATCGCACATTCACTTTTATCGGACGCGAAAATACGATGAATTCCGTCATTCCGGGCTTGACCCGGGATTCAGCCAAACCAGCAATGTGTTCATTGCACGTCGCCGGATAGCGGCTCGCTTCCGTCGGTAACGTCTACCCATGCTTGCCGGATTAATGATAATGATAGCGATTCATCTTGTAAATTTGAGGGTTAACAAATGATCCTGGTAACGGGCGGCGCCGGATTCATTGGCGCGAATTTTGTGCTGGATTGGCTGGGCCAGTCTGACGAAGCGATTGTCAATCTCGACATACTGTCCTATGCGGGTAATCCGGAGAATTTCAGCGCGCTGGCGGAAGATGAGCGGCACATCTTCGTAAAAGGCGACATCGGCGACTCCCACCTTGTAACGGACTTGCTTGCGCGTTATCAGCCTCGCGCCGTTATCCATTTTGCCGCTGAAAGTCATGTCGACCGCTCCATTCACGGCCCGGAAGACTTCATCCAGACCAACATCGTCGGTACTTTCCGGATGCTGGAAGCCGCGCGCATTTACTGGAGCGGATTAAACGGAAAAGCAAAACAGGATTTTCGTTTCCTCCATGTTTCGACCGACGAGGTTTACGGCTCTCTGGCCAAGGGCGAGCCGGCCTTCAATGAAGCCCATCCTTACGAGCCCAATAGCCCCTACTCCGCAAGCAAAGCCGCAAGCGACCACTTGGTGCGCGCCTACCATCATACCTACGGCTTGCCTGTGCTCACTACCAATTGTTCCAACAACTATGGACCTTACCAATTTCCCGAAAAACTCGTCGCACTGATGATCGTCAACGCGCTTGCGGGCAAACCATTGCCTGTGTATGGCGACGGCCGGCAGATCCGCGACTGGCTGTATGTCAAAGATCATTGCAGCGCCGTTCGCCGCGTACTGGAAGCGGGTATTCCCGGTGAAACCTATAATATAGGGGGCTGGAATGAGAAACCCAACATCGATATCGTGCATACCGTTTGCACGTTGCTGGATGAACTCAGGCCTCTGATTATCGGTTCCTACCGCGCCCTGATCACCTTCGTTACCGACCGTCCCGGCCACGACCGCCGCTATGCAATCGATGCGAGCAAGATCGAGCGCGCACTGGGCTGGAAACCTGCCGAGACTTTTGAAACCGGTATTCGTAAAACCGTGCAGTGGTATCTGGACAATCCTGCCTGGGTCGGCAATGTGCAATCCGGCGCTTACCGAACCTGGGTCGAAAAGAACTACGAAGGACGTATCGGATGAAAATTCTGTTATTCGGTAAGAATGGACAGATAGGTTGGGAGCTACAGCGCAGTCTTGCGCCTTTGGGGGAATTAGTAGCGCTGAGTACGAATAGCCGGGAGCTGTGTGGCGATTTCACTCGCCTTGATGATATTGCCCAAACCGTTCGCGCGATTGCCCCTGATGTGATCGTGAATGCAGCCGCTCATACCGCCGTAGACAAGGCGGAAAGCGAGCCGGAACGAGTCCGCACCATCAATGCCCTGGCGCCTGCTATACTCGCTCGGGAATCTCAAAGACTCGGCGCCTGGCTGGTTCATTATTCGACCGATTACGTGTTCGACGGCAGTGGAAACAAACCCTGGCTGGAAACCGACCCTACCGGCCCGCTAAGTGTGTACGGCTCCACCAAGCTGGAGGGCGAGGCAGCCATACTTGACTCAGGCTGCCATCATCTGATCTTTCGCACCAGCTGGGTTTTTGCCGCACGCGGCGGCAATTTCGCAAAAACCATGTTGCGGCTCGCGCGGGAACGCGAGCGCCTCACCGTCATCGACGACCAGATCGGTGCGCCGACGGGCGCCGAGCTGCTGGCGGATGTCACGACCCACGCCATCCGTACGGCCCTGCAACGACAAGGAGTGAATGAGGTGTCCGGCCTTTATCATCTGGTTGCGGCAGGCGAGACCTCGTGGTACGGTTATGCACATTTTGTATTGGACTTCGCTCGTCAAGCGGGGGTCGAGCTCAAGGTGACGCCGGAGAATATTCTTCCCATACCCGCCAGCGCCTTTCCTTTACCCGCCCAGCGGCCCGGAAATTCGCGCCTGGATACCGGAAAACTGCAATGTACCTTCGATTTGAATTTGCCGTTATGGCAAACTGGCGTGGCGCGCATGCTTACCGAAATTCTTGAGAATCAATCATGACCCAACGCAAAGGCATCGTTCTCGCCGGTGGTTCCGGCACGCGGCTGTACCCCGTGACTAAAGTGGTCTCGAAGCAGCTATTGCCTATTTACGACAAGCCGATGATCTATTATCCTCTGAGTACCCTCATGCTGGCGGGTATTCGCGACATTCTGATCATCTCCACCCCGCAGGACACGCCGCGTTTTGAGCAACTTCTGGGCGATGGAAGCGACTGGGGGCTGAAATTGCGGTATGCCGTACAGCCCAGTCCGGATGGATTGGCCCATGCTTTCACCATCGGCAAGGATTTTATCGAAGATAGCCCCAGCGCGCTCGTGCTGGGCGATAACATATTTTATGGTCACGATCTGCATATGCAATTGGAACGCGCCACGGCAAGGCAGGAAGGCGCCACCATATTCGCCTACCATGTGCAGGACCCCCAGCGTTACGGTGTGGTCACCTTCGATGCCCATGATCGCGTGACCTCGCTGGAAGAAAAACCCTTCCAACCCAAGAGCAACTATGCCGTCACCGGCCTGTACTTCTACGATAATCAGGTCGTGGATATTGTCAGCAAACTCAAGCCTTCCGCTCGCGGCGAGCTTGAAATAACCGATGTCAACCGTATCTATCTGGAACGCGATCAACTCAGCGTTGAAATTATGGGCCGGGGTTATGCGTGGCTGGATACGGGCACTCACGAAAGCCTGATAGAAGCCAGCAATTTCATTGAAACCATCGAGCATCGCCAGGGTCTCAAGGTTGCCTGCCCGGAAGAAATCGCCTATCGTCAGGGTTTTATCAGCCCCGAACAGCTTGAGGCCCTTGCGCAGCCGCTGGCCAAAAATGGCTACGGCCAATATTTATTGCGCCTGTTGAAGGAGCGAATGGTTGTATGAAAGCGATCCCCACCTCTATCCCTGACGTCGTGATCATTGAACCCAAAGTCTTTGGTGACAGCCGGGGGTTTTTCTTTGAAAGCTTCAACCGGAAAAGTTTCAGTCAAGCCACCGGGCTGGACGTAAACTTCGTGCAGGATAATCACAGCCGCTCGGCCAAAGGTGTGCTGCGCGGCCTCCACTACCAGATCCGGCAACCCCAGGGCAAACTGGTGCGCGTCGTGCGTGGCGCGGTATTTGATGTATCCGTAGACATCCGCAAATCCTCTCCGACCTTTGGCCGGTGGGTCGGAGTGGAGTTAACCGAGGATAACCACCGTCAGGTGTGGGTGCCGCCCGGATTTGCCCATGGCTTTTACGTGTTGAGCGACAGTGCCGATTTCCTGTACAAAACCAGTGATTATTACAGTCCTGATTTTGAGCGCAGCCTTGCATGGAACGACCCGGGGATCGCCATCTCCTGGCCAATCGACAGGGATACACAACCCATCGTTTCGGCCAAGGATACACAGGCGGCAAGAATCGCCGATGCCGAGGTGTTTGCATGAATCAGCAGCGATCCTCAGTGAGGGTACGGAAATGATAGAAACGACAGCCGGCCGGGAATTTCCATTGCGGGAGGCGCACGATCTCGTCCGCGATCTGATGACGCCCAATCCCTGGATTTACTGGGTTGATTTCCTGTTTCATATCTCGCTGGGCTGGGTCTCCTTTGTCGTCGCCCTGTCCCTGCCGCTGTTCTCCGCGTGGCAGATTGCAGCCGCTGTTGTCGCCACCTTTGCTTTTTATCGCGCGGCTATTTTCATCCACGAACTGGCGCACCTGAAAAAAGGCACATTCGGACTGTTCCGCCTGGTATGGAATATCACTTGCGGCATACCGTTGCTGATCCCCTCCTTTACCTATGACGGCGTGCATAACGACCATCACAGGCGCGATGTCTATGGCACCAGCAAGGATGGTGAGTACATTCCCTTCGCCACCCTGAAACCGACGGCGATGATCGGCTATGTATTGCTGTCGTTCCTGCTGCCGTTTTTCTTTATCGTCCGTTTTCTCCTGCTCACGCCTTTGTCGTATCTGATTCCCCCGTTGCGTAAATTCATCTGGGAGCGGGCATCCTCTCTTACCATCGATATGAGTTACCAACGCGCGGAGAACGCGATCCGCAATGATAAGCACTGGCGGCTGCAAGAGTTTGCTACGTTCGTATTTGTCACCGCCGCCGTTTTTTGCATCGCGCTTGGCATTCTGCCCTATAAAGCTCTTGTTCTCTGGTATGTGATTGCAATGGTTATCTTTTTTATAAACTCGTTGCGCACGCTCAGCGCACATGCCTACCGCAACCCCGGTGATCACCCGATGGAATTTGCCGAGCAATATCTCGATTCCATCAATGTGCCGGGTAACCTGTTCATTACCGGCCTATGGGCGCCCGTTGGCTTGCGTTATCATGCTACGCATCATCTTTTCATGAGTCTGCCCTATCATAACCTTGGCAAGGCTCAGCGCCGCTTGGTGAATGGTTTGAGTGATAACACCCTTTATCTGACGACGGTGCGTACCGGCATGTGGGATGCGCTGCAACGTATCTGGCGTGAAGCCTCGGCGTCAAACCGGAAAGCCGACGTCTCCGCCGCTGACGCTAGCAGCCTGTCGGACTTGAAGAATCGAAGCGAAAAAGTGACTGGGTGAGGACA
>JAKDLC010000100.1 GCA_030453055.1 Nitrosospira sp. | reverse complement strand
GGCCATCCAGCAACTCAAACGGAACCCGGATGGCGCTACAGGGGTCGAGGCCCGGCCCTACGCGTCCTGAAAGCTTTTCCGAAACCATCGCCGCCGGATTCTTGAGCCCGCCATTGCGGCCGATAAATTCGGTGCGGTCACCGGTTACGCTAACGTTGTGCGCCGCCTCATCGACATCAAAAAAAGCAACGCGCCCCGAAAACTCGTTGTTATATGGATTGCGTGCAAGCAAGGCGCCGCTTATGGGATCGATCTCGGTAACGACGTACATTCTGCTCTTCTCCGGTAAATCGCCCAATACCCATTCGACGCATCCCGTCGCCGAAAGCCGGCGCAGCCGCCCGGATTCGTTACGCACTCTCAATACCGCAAACTTCACCGACGCATCCAGCGCCACATAGACCCAAAGCTCGGAATGAATACCCTCCTCGGCATGCTCGAAAACACTGTAGCCAAACCCATGCCGGGTGACATACGGCGTCGCCCCCCGCGCCGGCAGCGGCGTTGGCGACCAGAAATAGCCGCTTTCTTCATCGCGCAAGTAGTAGGCTTCCCCGCCGGGATCACAAACCGGGTCATTGTTCCACGGAGTCAAGCGGAACTCGTGCGCATTTTCCCCCCAGGTATAGGCTTGGCCGCTCTCGGAGAGAACGGTTCCGAATTGTGCATTCGCCAGGACATTTGACCACGGTGCGGGGGTCGTCCGATCGTGTCCCGTCGTTATAATGTATTCGCGCCCATCGGGCGTGAACCCTCCCATTCCATTGTCGAAGAGCAGCGGGCCGTGAGGCATTTTATCGGCCTGCGCGACTTCGTCCCGGCGAGCCGGCTCCAACCGGATGACTGGAATCGGCAGTTCTGCAGGGATACGACGGGTCAACTGCTCTGTCAAATTACCTTTGCTGTCGAAAATGATCACTCGTGCGACAGTTTGCAGCAGGATACGATCCTCGGGCGCAATCTGTTCAGCGCGACGAATGAAAACACCGCCTGGACGATCGAGCACATGGGCCTCGGTACTGCCGACGACCAATCCCATGATTTGGTCGTGCAGGAGTTGCCGATAGCTCGAATGGTCCTCATTCCAGATTATCAAATCGACCGCCAGTCCTTTCACACGCCAGTAGGCGTGTGCCTGCACCAGCTGCCGCACGAGGTCGATATTCGCCGCATCGCTGATCTGCAGCAGCACGATAGGCAGATCGCCGGAAATGGCGTACCCCCATAGTCCCGACTGGCCGCGCTGATTCTTGCTCAGCACAGCGTCATCGGCGCGCAGATAAGTATTCGCATAGAGCACCGAACCGGCCAAACGGCCAAACAATTGCGCATCGGTCTCGGTGGCGTTGAGCTGTCGCAATACGACGAGACTGTGGGTCCACGCGAGATCGAAAACGCGGTCCGACAAATGCTGATCCTGGTATTTGTCAACCAGACTCATGGCGGCATGACGAGAGTCGCCGGCCCCGGTAACGATATCGATCGTCACGGACTCCCCGGGTTCGACGGTGACGCGCTGCCGGATGGCTACGATCGGGTCCAGAACCGAACCGGCGCTTCCGGAAAGCGGCGCCGGATCCGCCATCGCTCTCGGTGCGGACACGTCGTTTCCACGTCCGATGAACGCCATCCGGTCGGTCTCGTAGGAAATCGATTCAACATCGATTCCATGCACCGTCATCAAATGAAACATCCAGGGTATCGGGTCGCTTTCGGAGCGCGGCCGCCGGCTGCAAAGAATCGCACGCCGGTCGGACAGTATTTCCGTCTGCACAAAAAGATTGCCGAAAGCCGGCGCCTGAGCGTCAGCCGCCGGCGCCGCGAGCACTACCTCGGCGTAGGAAGTGACCTCGATCGTCCGTTGCGTCCTTGCGCGGTTGGTGATGCGAACCCGGCGCAGCTCGATGTCATCTTCCGGCGATACCGTAATCTCGGTGTGCGTATCGAAATCGAGGTCGCGGCGGCGGAATTCGACGCGCCCTTCGGAAAAAACCACCCCATAACGCTTTGCTTCTTTCAAGGTGGGCTGGTGGGTATTCGACCAGAACTCTCCGCTGGCCACATCGCGCAGATAGCAGAAACTACCCCGGTTGTCGCAAGTGCTGTCTTCCCGCCAGCGGGTAACGGCAAGGTCTTTCCAGCGGCTGCTTCCCCCGCCGCTGTTGGTGACCACGACATGATACCGGCCATTCGACAGAAGTTGCACTTCGGGAACCGCCGTGTTCGCACTGGTAAGCATGCGCATTGGCATGTCCGGGAGCTCCTTGGTCACGCGAGCATCGGGGAGCTCGGCAGCTTGCGAACGGAAAGCCGTAGCCTTCGGAATCCGTTCCTGGAGCAGCAGCATTGTCGCCTGGAATGATGGCTCGGACTCGAACCGCCGCTGCATCGGGCGATTCAGCAATAAGGATGCCAGGGAAAGCAGACTCATGCCTTGGTGATGGGCCATGAATGAGCGCACCACGGCGCGCGTTTCGCCATGTCGCAGTCGTGAGGGCGTGTAGTCGACCGCCTCATAAAAGCCGAATTTGCCGACCACGTCTTCGGCGGCAAGTTGCTGAAGGTTGCGGCACGCGGCCTCGGGCGCGATCATCAAGGCCAGCACCGAGGCATAGGGTGCAATGACCAGGTCTCCGCCGAGACCGCGTTTGAGTCCAAGCCCCGGGACGCCGACCGCGCGATATTGGTAATTGAATTGAACGTCGACGGCATTGTAACCCGATTCCGAGACACCCCAGGGTACGCCACGTTCCTCGCCATATGCGATTTGCCGATCCACCGCAGCCTTGCAGGTCTGGTCGAGCAGCGTGTTGTCGAACGTCGGCATCACCAGCAGCGGCATGAGATACTCGAACATCGAACCGCTCCAGGACAACAAAGTAGGCTCTCCACCGTAGGTGGTCAGCATGCGCCCCAGCGCGAACCAGCTTTCCTGAGGCAATTCTCCCTGTGCGATTGCAACGAAATTGCAAAGTCTCGCCTCCGAGGCGAGCAGATCATAGTAGCTGGCATCCAGCCGTCGCTCACCGACGTTGTATCCGATTGCAAGCTGCCGCTGTGCGTGATTGAACAGGAATCCGTACTCCATTAGCGCCATTTCACCCGCCCGCTGCGCAAGACGTTCAAGCGTGGTTAGTAGGTCACGCGCACGCCCACTCTCCTGATTGGCAAGTTGCCGCAAAGAAGGAATCCGGGCGGTAGGCGTCAAATCCGATCCGCCCGCCTCCGTATGGAGTGGCGGAAGTTGCGGCGCAAGGCTGATCAAGTCGGCGAGCGCCCCTTCGCATTGCCTGTTCAAAATCTGCGCCCATTCGTGAGCCTCGCTCGAAGGAACCGTGGATGAATCCTTGGCAATCTCATCGACTACTGCTATCGAGCAGGCAACCAGCCGGTCAAGCTCGATGTGCGCGCTCGCAATCGTAAGAGGACGCGTCCCGATTGCGGCCGTGAGCGCCTTTTCGAACTGCGTCAGAGAACTTGCGGAAGCGGCGCCCGCAGTTTTTTCGAGAATCTGCAGGGTATCGGTCAATGCCAGAAACACTTGTTCGCCGATAAATGGCGCATCAGCGATTTCCAGTAAGCCTGCGCGCAAGGTCAGAAGATGGCCCGCAAGATTACCGCTATCCACCGTGGAGATATACCGCGTCAGCGGCGCTTTCGTTTCCGTGTCGTACCAGTTGTAAAAATGGCCGGCGTACCGTTCCAGCGTATCCATCGACTCCAGTGTATTCGCCGTGCGCTCGATGAGTTGGCCGATTCCTATGTAACCGAAGTCATGGGCGGCGACGTTGGCCAGCAGAGCCATGCCCATATTGGTCGGCGATGTGCGATGTGCGATCGTCGCGGCAGGGTGCTCCTGAAAATTGTCTGGCGGCAACCAATGATCCTTCGGACCAACGAAGGTCTCGAAGAAAAACCATGTCCGGCGCGCAATCTGGCGCAAAAAGTGGTTTTGTCCAATAGTCAGCTCCGCGCTTCGGGGAGGAAGCGGCAGGCTTATCCACCAGGCAAGGGCGGGAGCCCCCGCCCATAACAACAGGACCGGCAGCGCAACGATCAATGCAAACGGTGTTGTAATCGCGATTCCGATCACTGCGGCGAATGCAACCGCAGGTGCGGCCCACATCGATCGGAAGGAAGCATCGAGGCTGACCCCTCCGTCTTTGACGATTCCCGGATCGGCCTCGCGGTCGATTTCGCGGGACGGGTTCCATTCGAGAAGTCGACGGCGTGTAATAAAAAGCCGCACGTGGGTACGGATGATCGCGTCGAGGCTGAAACAGGCCTCATAGGGAAGACACGCCAGCGTGAATACTATCTGTCCAAAATGCCGCCCCGCCGCGCGCATGGAAGCAACGACGTGCTGGCGCAATGGCGCTTCGGACGGCTTGTTCAGCAGGTCGGAAATGACGGTTATCACGGCGGGAATAGCGAGTGCGCCAATCACCGCCAACGTCCAGAACCATGCATCGGGCAAACCCATCCATCCCAACAGCAGAAGCAACGTCAAGGCCATAGGAACAAGGCTGCGCCGGAGGTTATCCAGCAGTTTCCACCGCGACAACGCCGATAGCGGATTGGGGTAATGGCTCGCGTCCATCCCCGGTACCCGCCACAGCAGCCAGCTGGCGAGTTGCCAGTCTCCCCGAATCCACCGGTGGCGACGGCTCACATCCGTGCTATAGCGCGACGGGAACCCCTCATACAACTGCACGTCGCTTAACAGGCCCGCGCGAGCATAGCATCCCTCCAGAAGATCGTGGCTTAGAATCCGATTCTCGGGAAGGCGGTGGCAAAGCACTTGTTCGAACGCATCGATGTCATAAATACCCTTGCCGACGAACGAACCTTCATGGAACAAATCCTGATACACGTCGGAGACCATTCGCGTGTACGGATCGATCCCGGCCTCGCCGCCGAAAAGCCATGCGTATCGCGAGCGGTTTGTACTCGACAGGCTCACCGCGACGCGCGGTTGCAGAATGCCATAGCCGTCGGTCACCAGCGCGCTGTACCCATCCGTGGAGGTTGTATCAAGCCGCGCGCGATTCAGCGGATGAGCCATTGCGCCGACAAACTGATGAGCGGACTCCCGCGGCAATTGGGTATCGGTATCGAGCGTGATCACATACTTTATTTCAGTCAGCCCAGCGATGTTGCCTATGATCAAGGAGAATGCGTCGCTTCCCGCGCCGCGCAACAGCGCATTCAAGTCTGCAAGTTTCCCGCGTTTGCGCTCATGGCCCATCCAGAGCCGCTCCAGCGGATTCCATCGACGCGGTCGATGAAACAGATAAAACGGACCCTCGCTACCACTTGCCGCCGAGTCCGCCGCCGAGTTCGTTGTTGAAACGGCCGCTGTCCTCGTGTCATTGCCGGCCGCATTGGAATATTTTTTATTCAGATCTTCGATACCCTTACGTGCAAGCTGTAATAAAGGTTCGTCTTCGGGAAGCGTCTGCCGATCCGCATCCTGAAAATCCGTTAATAAACCGAAATAAAGATTGGCGTCGCGATTGGCTAAAAAGCGGACCTCAAGCGCTTCGACAAGATCAGGAATGTCGGAAATGCGTGTCAGCATCGTAGGAACCACGACCAATGTACGCAGCGTCGAAGGTATTTCCCCGGAAAAGTCCATACGGGGCAGCGAATGAGGCGCCACCAGTAATTGCGTCACCCAATTTACCAGCGCCACCGCCAATTGACTCATCGCAAAGAGCGAAAGAACGCCTACCACCGCCAATAACCATGCGTTTGCGCCATCGGCGTACGCCTTCAGCAAAAGACTGCCTGCCAGACTCGCGGTTATCAGCGCGATCGCGCCCACATAATAGAAAAGCGGATGCCGGCGACCGGCCCGGGAAAATTTTTCCAGGATTGAGAAGCGCACTTGCGCCGACCGCTCGAGGTCGGGCAAGCCTTTGTCAATCAGGTAAAAACCGACGTGCGCTCTGACGTCGCCGTCATCCCTTGCCGTACCGGCTCGCGCCAACCGGAGCGCCCTGCGCGCGACTTCCACCTCCGATATGGGGCTTGCCTTGGCCAGACGCTCCACTACATGCCGATAATGATCACGGGTGGCAAAATCCATTTGGCCGTAAACGCCGCCCGGATCTTCACGCAGTGTCTGTTCGACGACACTGGTGGTTTCGACAAACTCGCGCCAGTCGATGGCGCCGAGCGTGCGCAAGCTATTAATGCTGTTGGAGATAGAAACCTGGTCGGCTGCCTGTTGCTGATTTCCCGACTGCACCATCTGGTCGATCGTTTGATTCGACTCGGCGAGCCGCTGCTCTATCCAGTTCAACGGAAACGCCAGCGCGGGCCCCTGCCCCTGCAATCGCCGCACCAATTCGGAAATGAATGGCGTAGTCATCGGTGGATTGGAGCGCGCCATATCCGCAATGACGAGAACCAGGCTCTTGGGATCTTTTCCGGCAACCTTCGTGATCTCGTCAGCCCAGGCATCCGCAAGATTCCGGTCCGTCCGGCCGGCAGCGACGTGCACCCCGACTCGACGAAGGTTTTCGATCAACGCCAGCCGGAGCATGATCGGAATCGCCCATAATTCTCCCAGCTTAAGATTGGCGACGGTCTGGTATGCCGCGACAAAACGCCTGAGACTTTCCGTATCGACCCTGCCATCGCCATGCGAAATCGCCTGCAAGGCAATATCGTACACGCGCGGAAGATTGGCCGATGGTCCCCGTGCAAGAAGAGGCAATTCGCGGCTGTAACCTTTGGGAAGATGCCGCCTGGCGGTGCGGATCTGCTCTTCGATCAAATAGAAATTATCGAAAAGCCATTCGCCGGCCGGCGTCAGCGGCTGGTCGGCCGTTACCGCGTCAGTCAGCACGCCACAGATACTGAACAGCGTATTTTCGTTCTCATCCAGTCGTGCCAGGAGCTGATGCGTACCACGGCTCGAAGATAATTCGTGAGACGCCGCAAGAATTCCACCATACAGCTCCATCTGGTCGTCGCTGAATAGCTCGGACCGCAAGGGGAGTTCTTTGCTGAGCGGAATGCGTGGCTTTCCGATTTTGCGAAGCCGGCTCGTAATGGGGAGTAAAAGCGCAGAAACCGTCATGTCTCTAGCCCGGATGTTTCATGAATTCGCGTGATGATTGCGCAGGACTCCAAGTTACCGCGATCCGTGGGGGGAACGCGATCAAAATGCTGGTTTCGCGCTGGGGAATTTCATAATGCCGCGGTCTTGCATTGATTCCGGATGCCTCCTGATAACCCGGATATTTCATAAATTCGCGTGATGATTGCGCAGGATTTTGTTTTGTAG
>JAKDLC010000008.1 GCA_030453055.1 Nitrosospira sp. | reverse complement strand
AGCCAGATGCCAAAAACAGGCTGTGCACTCGCGTCGGAGCCTGGCTTGCACAGCTACCTGCGTTGCCTGGGACCTGATGAGTTCATCAAGGACGTATTCCTCGATTCCGATACCGACATGATGGTGCTCTCCTTCGTCCCCTCGAAATCCGACGCCGAGCCGCTCACCATCCAGACGGCGGACGCGGTACGCAAGATCGTCGACCGGATGGAAGGCATGCATCGCCTCCTGCTCCACGGACGCGTCAATCCCAACCAAAACGGCGATCTCGAAGCAATGGATGAACTGAAGGAACGCTGGGGCGTGTCCGCCTGGAAGACTTATACCCAATTCGGTCCCGGCGGCACGGGCTACTTTCTGTCGGATGACATCGGCTCCCGGTTCATCGAAAAGGCGCGCAAACTCGGTGTGAAGGTCATCTGTGTGCATAAGGGTCTACCTTTCGGCAAACAATCCTACGAACACAGCAAATGCACCGACATCGGTGTCGTCGCCAAGCGCTTTCCCGACGTTGCTTTCCTGATCTACCACTCGGGGTTCGTGACCACCGTTCCCGAGCGCGCCTTCAAGGGCAGGGGCGCAGACGACGGCATAGACACGCTGATCCGCTCCCTCATCGAGAATGGTGTGGCGCCAAATAGTAACGTTTACGCCGAGCTCGGCAGCACCTGGCGCTACCTGATGCGCGACCCCGAAGCCGCGGCGCATGCGCTGGGCAAACTCTTGAAGTACTGCGGCGAAAACAACGTCCTTTGGGGCACCGATTCCATATGGTATGGCTCCCCCCAGGACCAGATCCAGGCGTTCCGCGCTTTCCAGATCGCGCCCGCATTTCGCGCCAAATATGGCTATCCCGAAATCACGCCGCAGCTTCGCGCCAGGATATTCGGACTCAATGCGGCGAAAGTTTACTCGATTAGCGCGGACGAAGTGAAGAAGTATACCCAACGCGACCGTATCGCCAGCGAGCGGCTGGCTTACCTCGAACATCCCGAGCCCCACTTTCTCACTTACGGACCGAAGACCCGGCGCGAGTTCCTCAATCTACCCGGAGCTGGCAAACCTTGATCCGCTCATCCGCGCCGGTTTTGCTCATCAACGACGCCATCGCAGCATCAAGGTATTGTCGGCATTCAGTTCCACCGAAGTCCCGAACTTTTCGCCCTCCCTGTCGAGGATGTTTTTCAGCCAGAGGGCATCACTCGCAGACGCGTGATTCAGCCTGAAGCGTTTAATCTGCATGGGGATCATTTGCAAGCTAATCAGATTGCCGGTTGAGGGCTCTGTGTTTACAAAATACATCAGCACCAGATCGCCCCGATAAGCCTCATGCCCCGAGATGCCTTCATAATCGTTCAGGAAGTCGCCACATCCGTAAAGAATGAGCTTTTCTTTGTAAACTTCAATTCCCTTCACATGGTGAGACGAGTGGCCGTGAACGACATCGACGTCCACTTCATCAATTAGCCGATGCGCAAATTCCTGCTGCTCCCGGGGAACGTGGTACCCCCAATTACCGCCCCAATGGATGGAAGCAACGACGACGTCACCCAGCCGTTTTTCTTGCTCAATGCCAACGCGAATGCCCCGGATCGTTTCCTTGGAAAAGTCCTGCAATAAGTTCACCCCAGGCTTGTCCGCCCAGGCAGCCCAGCTCCAGGGTATGCCGCTTGTCTCCGAACCAAATGAGAATACCAGCACTCTTCCCTTTCCGGGGAGGGCCATCACTGCGGGAGCCCGCGCCTCCTGAATATTCCGTCCTGCGCCTGCGGTTTTGATACCAGCCGTTTTCAGGGTTTTCAGCGTCTCGGCAAGGCCCGCATAACCCCAATCCAAAACGTGATTGTTCGCAAGAGCGCAACAATCGATATTCGCCGCGGTGATGCAGGGGATATTGTCCGGATGCATCCGATAATTGACCGCCTTATCTTCCGCGTCATCACTGCGGGTGATTGCGGTTTCCAGATTAATGATGCGCACGGCGGGTTTCATACGCTCTAATTCGGCAAGGGCATCACCCCAGATATAGCGAAAATCCACCGGCTGCGGAATCGGGCCGTTCGCCTCTTCGGCAAGCTCCACGTAGCCGCTCGCACTTTTCATATACCCCTCGAAGAGGGTGGGGTTGCCGGGATAGGGCAACACTTGATCAATGCCTCTGCCCGTCATCACATCGCCGCATAGAAAAAGCGTAATGAGATTTGAAGCGCGTGATAGCGCTCCGGTCGCATTTTGTTCGCCATGCCTGGCGATTTCGGCTTCAGCGGCTTCACCAGCGTTAGCGGCGTTAGCGTTCATACTCTGCGCGGTAATCGTCTGCGCGCAAATCGGGCGAACCGCCATAGCCAATCCTGTAACAAGCATCGACGCGATGAATTCGCGCCGCTCCAGTGGGTGGTTTACCTGTCTTGTACTGTCAGGAGTCTTCATGACGACCCGGAGTCATTGGGCTCTCGTATTCATCTCAACGGTCAGGTCTCCAATCCGGTAAGGTCATGCCAATGTATAAATCGCTGAGCGGATCAAAAACGGTGTTCCTGTTCAGAATATCCCGTAATGCGCTCGTACTGTGGATTGCTTTCCATCCCGGCGTGGAAAACGTCGCTTCGTTATACACATATTTGGAGAGCAACGGATTGGTCAAGGCTTGAGAAAAAGCATCCACTCCCACCATTCGACGAATCAGCGGCGGCAAGGGCGAATTTTCCTCCGGATCTTCCGCAAACAGGCCGACATAAAAATCGATATCTTCCACACGCCGGTATGCGCTCCTGAGAAAATCGACTACCCGGAAGTCCTTGGAAATATCAGCGAAATCCCGGGGCCGCGAGAGCGAAACATAATGGCGATAATCGGTGTAGGGCGCCAGGTCACAAAGGCGGCCCTGATCGATGGCGCGAGCCTCGACTTCCCATAAGGACGCGGCAGTGTTGAACGCGCCAAGCCGCCCGGCCCGTTGACCGCTCATGTCCGTGAATGCGCGTCTCAGCCCTGAATCCAGTAAAAGCTGATTGTTCATAAAGGTTACTTCCACGGCGTAGTCTTTGCCGTTCCACGCCACCCTGTTTGGAATGAGCGAGTGCCACCGGTACAACAAACTGAATTCCGTCGTAATCCAGTTAGGTCTGTTCCATTCGGCCTCCCATGCCACCGATGGGTCGGCGCGGAATCGAATCGAGGGAGAGATATGATTGATGTATTCCTCCACGACAACCCTGATGAACAACACGATAACCGTGTTTCTTGCTGTCTGGAAAACACGCTCATCATTCCATTGAGGATGGCTTCGTTCAATCTCGCCGGCAAGCCGATTATGCTCTCGCAGAAAAAGCGTATTCAGCATGGCGACTTGCGGGGCGCCATTCGTTCGATTTCCTCCAAAGGCAAAAATTCCCGCACGTAATGCTTCCGGATTCGGCGCGTTGTCCAGCGTCTTTTGCAATCCAAGCGGTTCATCGAGATCGGCAAATTCCGGCTTCACTACGTCCTTATCAAAGAGAAAAGGCGAAAATTCCTCCTCTCCGATGAATTGCGACTTCAAACGCCCCCGTTTTCCTGCCGCTTCACTTTTAAGACGGAGGGCGTCTGTTTGTTTTGGTAATCGCCCATAAAGCGGGCACATGTCGATATTATGATTGGATGTATTTTGCCGGCGGACCTCGTCCGTTTCGTCTGCCTCAGGCATACGTGTGCGAATAAAACCATCGGTCAGATACTGGGCAAAAGCCGGGAACAGCAATGTCGATTTGCTGCCAAAGCGCTGAATCCCGTCCTGCTGCTTGAAAAGTCCGAGTAACGCGTAGGTATCCGGCAGATCTGCCGTCTTCTTCGCAGGTAAATGACGCGCGCTCCATCGTTGATCTGTAAGGGAAGTCCATGAGGTATAGTCGTGGACAGTACTCCAGGGATGCGGTCTGTGACGGCAAACGTTAACTACGCCATTGATCGCCCAGGCATTCAATATCCGGCCTAACCACGCCCAATTTTCACCGATGCTCCAGACGAGTCTCAGAAGGAAATTCTGTAATTTATCAAGCATGGTTATTCCTCCATCCGGGTTTACTGTTATTGTGGTATAAACCGCTGTATATTCAGTTTAGGCGTGATTTCAGACAATGCAAGGCGGAAAAAATCAACCATCAAACATGCGTTACTGGCTGATGAAATCGGAACCTTCCGATGTAAGTATCGACGACCTTGCGTCGATGCCTGAGCAAACGGTTGCGTGGTACGGGGTGCGCAATTATCAGGCACGCAATTTCATGCGTGATCAGATGCGCGTCGGCGATCCGGTTTTTTTCTATCATTCGAGCTGCGAACAGCCGGGGATCGCCGGCCTTGCGGAGGTGAGCAAGCTCGCCTATCCCGACGCCACCCAGTTCGATCCGGGAAGCAAATATTTCGACCCTAAGGCTACGTCGGACAATCCGCGCTGGTTCAACGTGGATGTGCGGTTTGTAAAAAAAATCCGCGTGGTTGGCATCAAGGAATTACGAGACTACCCCGAACTGGCCAACATGCGCATTCTGCAAAAAGGCAGCCGCTTGTCCATTACGCCGGTGGATCCGGCAGAATGGAGATTCATCACGGGAATTTTATGATGGCCCTTGCGAGCCGGCTCTCTATCTTTCAGGCAGGCTGTCGGAAACGCTGAAACCGAATATGGATTACGGCAAAACTTGACGTGGAATGGTGGCCGGCTTATCTGCTGTTGGGAGCAATCGTCGGCTTCTTTGCCGGACTGCTGGGTATCGGCGGCGGATTAATCATGGTGCCGGTGCTCACTTTTATTTTCAGCGCTCAGCATTTTCCTCCGGATCGCATCCTGCACCTCGCCCTTGGCACTACCATGGCGGCGATCATTTTCACTTCTGCATCCAGCCTTCGTGCACATCATGCGCACGGCGCGGTAAACTGGGGAGTCGTGAAAACAATTACGCCGGGGATCATCGTTGGCACGTTGGCCGGCGCCACGCTGGTAAGCGCGCTGTCCAGCCGGATTCTGAGCATCGTTTTTGTTGTGTTCATTTATTATGCCGCCACACAGATGCTGCTCAAAGTTACCCCCAAACCCAGCCGCAAGCTCCCTGGCAGAGTGGGAATGTTCGGAGCGGGCAGCGTAATCGGCGCGATTTCCAGTTTCGTCGCAATAGGCGGAGGACTGCTTACGGTTCCGTTTCTTTCCATCTGCAACGTCAAGTTGCAACATGCTATCGGCACCGCCGCCGCGGTGGGCTTTCCCATAGCGGTGACAGGGGCTATCGGCTATATCGTCAATGGCATGACACAACTCCAACCGCTGCCCGAATACAGCTTGGGCTATGTCTACCCACCTGCATTGGGTTGGGTGGTGCTGGCCAGCACGTTGACTGCGCCCCTGGGCGCAAAGACCACCCATATCATGCAGACTGCTACGCTCAGGAAAATTTTTGTGGTACTGCTTTATTTATTGGGGACAAAAATGTTGATCGGATTTTTCTAGCCCGGATGCACTGGCGCATTCCTGCCTTCTTCGTCTTCATTCAATTGCATCTGATCTAGGGTCTAGGGGCTGACGGCCGACGCGATCAAGGCCAGGCCCGTCATCCGGGTCCGACGAACCGGGAAATTCCCCGCACCGGTCAAGCGTCAGCGTGCGATAGCGACTTCTTCCTCGGTGAACACAACAACGCCGCTGCGGAATTCATGGTCCGGCGCATCCCAGACGTTGATACCGCCCACCCGACGGGGGCGGCGAACGACGTTGGTACCGCAATGGATTTGGCCATCGCCCAGATGGTAGGCCCACGTGTCGATGAAATGCAGGATCGACCCGGTTTCTTCGGCGACGGCGGCTGTCCATAGCTCGAACAGGTCGACCATTCCGTCATTGATGATCAGTTGCGTGAAATCGTCGCGCAACTGCCCCGACGAGGTGAAATGCCGGTTGTTCGGCCGGATCAGGCGGCGCTCAAGCTCGGCCGCATCCGCATCCGGAAAACTATCCTTGAACCCCGCGATAACGTCGTCCTTGTCCTGCATGCCGCCGAACGAGGCGCGGATGATGCCGCTCGCAGTCTCCAGATACGCCGGCGCCACCTTCTCGACCCAGTAGACCTCGCGCGTCATCCGCCGGCGGGCGACAAGCCGCGGCCCGACCCGGTCGCGAACGCTTCGGGGCATCCCCACCATCTCCATCGCCGCGCGCACGACGGCGATAGCATCGTCGCGGCACATGCGGGGACCGTAGGGCTTCGGCACCATCAGATGCCCGTTCAGCACCTGCATGTTGGCCATGTCGGGCGTGAAGGCAGAGGTGCGGTTTCGGGCATGGTGCTGCCGGAAATCGGCCGTGCTGTCGATGCGGTCAAACAGAACCGGGACAAGAAGGATCGCCGCGCCGGTGGCGTCGGCAAGGGCGGTGCGGCTGGCCGTCAGCACTGTGTCGTCAATCGTGCCGTTGACCGATATTCCCGCACTGTCCCGTTCGCAGTAGATGATTTCGGACGGCGTGATGTCGGCAGGGTAATACCGGTCGGGACCTTCTCCCGGCACCAGTCCGATGCGGTGCACATTCAGCCCGTTGCCGCCGCCAAGCTGATAGGCGAGCTGGAGATAGATGTCGGGCGGCTCCATAACGCCTGACACCCGGTCCGGATCCGCCGTGCGATGGATGTGTTTCCAGGGTTTGCCGCGAAACAGCCGTGTCACTGGGTGGCGGCCCTCGGTCATCAGGCGCGGCAGCACGCCAGAGGGTCGGCGGGGTCCGGGCGAGGTGTCGGGATGGTCGGTGGGCAGGCCCGCGCGATAAAGCGCCTCCGCCTCCTGCAAAATCGCCATCGCGGCGGCCGAGGAGGCATGAAGGATCGAGAACCCGCTTCGTGCATGCGGCACGACAGCCATCACCTCGTCGACATGGCCGACAATCAACCATGTGGTATCGATCTCTACGATCGGCTGCTTCTTCTGCTTGGCCAAAAGCCGCAGAAGGTCGGGATCGACGAAATCGCCACCGGACCCGGGATCGGCGGCATTGCCAATGATGATCTTGCCCAGCGGCGCGTTCGGAACCGGCGGGGTCGACTCGATGTTGCCGCCATAGTTGGACGAATTGTGCATCTGATATCCGCGGGCCTGAAGGCGGCGCGCGGTCTCGGCCGGAAGCGAGACGGTCGCGCCGGCAATGGTTGAAACAAAATGTGCGGCGGCTCCTTCGCCCTGGACCGCATAGTTGGCCGTGGCCGCACGCACCATCTGGGCGGCAGCGGTCCCAAGGTCGTTCAGAAGCTGGGCACGCTGGACAGGCGCACCCGACGCAGCTTGTGCGATGGCATCGCTCAGCCGGCGAAGCGTGGCGGGCATGTTGCGGACCGCGGCGACGAAATCATCGCTGTAAACGGGTGTCCAAGTGCGATCAACGAGTATACCGTATCTATCGAGACGATAGGCCACGTATGCCAACCGCATCGACGCCATCGCCCAGTCGCGGATTTCGCGAAAGTTGACCCGGAGTACGCCGCCGTCGCTGGTGTTCACAACGATATCGCGGTCCCAGAGGTCGTTGAAAAGCCCGATATCACGTGAACGGAAGTGGCTGTTCACGAAATCTTCAAGGTTGTTGGTGATCGAATCGATGGTATTGTCGTGCCGCAACCGGGGCAGATGCAGCACGATCTGCCGGAGGCGACGGGCGCCCTGCATGACGCCATGCTGGTACTGGTCCTGCAACCAGATGTCGCCGTCCGACAGGCGCCGGTCGACGGGAACGAAACGCACTCGGGCGGCCGCGGCCGCTGCGCGCATGTCTTGGACCGAAGGAAAGTTGTACCCAACATCAACCATGTAGACCCGCGTCGCCTGCATCGTACGATCATCCAGAATGAACGGAGCAACCGAAAAACGGCCATGATCCTCCGGATGGGCGCGGGCCAGCGCATCGACCCGCAGAAGCGTTAGTTCGAACCGGGTTTCCTCGCGCGCGTCGGGCCTGAACCGAAGGTCGAGATTGCACAGCCGGCCGAAGGCCGCCCCGGCAATGGTGCGGACCTGAAGCGTGAGATCCAGCACACCCGAGGTCGGCACTGGCGGCAGAACATAGTCCTCCGGCGCCCCAAGCCGTTGCGGAACGATGACGCCGTTGGCGGTCGAAAGGCGCACGCGGGTGTGCATGACGCCCGAACAATGGATGCGAAGACTCCCGCCCGCACCAAGCGCCCCCGGTTCCACGCGGATGCGGATCGGCACCAGCTCGTCGTCGCGCGAAAAGGCGGTAGCGATGTCATAATCCGCCTGCGGCGTATCGCCCGCCGACGGCCGGAGCGGCAGCACCCGCTGGTCGCGGTCGAGATTGGCCACGACGACAGCGCCCGGCCAATCCAGTCGAGCGGCGCGTTCGGCCGGACTTTCGGTCAGCCGCCCGTCGCGGTCGTAGTCCGCGTGAAGCTCAATCCCGGGCATCGAGCACCTTCCTTCACGGTGTCGCCTCGATCCAAGTGCCGTCGGGCTGCTTCTCCCATACCGGCAGCTTGTTATCGACGCGAAGCCGGACAAGCGTTGTCGGCACCCGCACTTCCCACGGCGCGCCAACCGGAATTTCGTCGCCAGGCAGGCCAAGCCGTTCAGCCAACTCGTCCGCGATCGGCAGGTACGTCTCGTCCGAAATTGTCGGCAGGCTGCCACCGAACCAAGGCTCTCCGAACAGTCGGAAATGATCGACTGCCTCCGCGAAACCCGGGCGCACCGGGATCTGGACGCGGGCGAAGCCCGCTTTCAGGAAGGCCTCGAACTCGGCGTCGTCGTCCTCGATGACGATCTTGTCAAGCCATGTGCTCTTGCGGCCCCAGAAGTACGAATAGGGCACCCATGAGAGGTTTTCCCATTCGAATGCCTGTTCGAAGAAACGCACATAAGCACCCTCCTGGCTGGCTTCCGAAAAGTCGATCTGCGGCAGGCCCCCGGCACCAGTATTGATGGCGTCGAACAGGTCGTAATGCTGCAACGTGAGCGCCGAGATCGACAACCGCTTGATTTCGGCGACCATCATGGCGCGGTTGCGGGCAGATGGGCCCGACGGCACCTCGTCCGGCGCCTCTGCTTCCAGTTCAGCGAGCTTGGCCTCATATTCCGACAGGCGGTTCCGATAGGCCTGCACCAGCTTGGCATGGGTTTCGGCTCGCCAGAGGTCGACTGCGCGGTCCGTCGCCTCGCAGATGACCTCCACCGCGACGGCAATGTCGCCGACCTTGTCGGAGACGATGGCGAAAGGCACGGCTCCGGTCTCTTCATCGAGGGGAGTCGACCAGACCCATCCTCCGCCGGACCGGAACTGATGCGCGCGCTGGCCGCAGATGCAACTGACCGCCCAGTCGTCCCAGACGGCGACGACCTGACCGACCGTCGCGCGGATCGCCTGATAGCCGTCCGGTATCTTGATGCGGGTCGAGTTGGTGAATTCCTGATCCTTGTCCTCGCCGCCGGTGTTGAAATCGTAGGATTCGGTAACGAATGGTTCAGGCGGCGGCTTGATATCGGTCGCCCCGTACAGCGAAACATACGTCTCGTAGTTGTCCTCGTTCAGCTGCGACGGGGTCAGTTCGAAGGCCGGCGGCTTTTCCAGTTCCAGCGCCGCCGACCGGCGGCTGCGGAACGCCTCCATCAACAGCGCCGCCGGTTCGGGAAGCATGATGTCGAAGACGGTGCGCGGGCCATAGTTGAAGACCTGCGCCTCGTAGACCTTGCTGACCCACTGGTAGACTCCCGAAATGTGCCCGACTCCGGTGGTGTTGTCGAAGGTGTGCTGGTCCGTCTCCTCCATCTCGCGGGTGATCCGGCGGGTCTCGCGGGTCAGCACCCGTTCGGTGATCTTCTCCGTGGCCTTCTGGGTGACGGTACGCGCTGTCTCCGAGGCGGCCCGTTCGGCCTCCTGGCTCTTCCGCTGCCACGACGCCTCCACCGAAGCGCGGAATTCGACCGTAGGCCCGTAACTGGCCTTGATCTCGGCCGAACCCTTGACCCCCACCTCCTCCTGCAATGCGCTCTCGCTCTCGCGCCGCACCTCGAAACGGTCGGTCGTCTCCAGCGAGTTCTCCTTGGTAGTCTCCACTTCGCGCTCGGTCAGGGTGATTACCTCGTTCTCAAGGCGTGTGCGGAAGATGCGGTCCTTCTTCTCACCCTTCAGGACATTTGCGATATGAGACACTTCGGCACCCTCATAGCCCTTCAACTGCTGCTTTACGATCAGCAGGTCCATGATCCCGGCTGGCCCGATATCGGCATGAGTCGTGGGCACGCCCGCGGCAATCGGGAAGAAGAAGTGCGGGATGTATTGCAGGATGCCCTCCGGCGACAGCGAATAAAGCTGCGGAATGGGCGAGGCGGTGATCGCGACAGTGGTCTTACCGATGGTGCGGAATGTCTTCTGCCCGATCGGCTGGATCAGCGACTGCGCCTCCGCATGAATGGCCTGCTTGGCCGCGGCGATCTTGGTCACGGTGCGGGCGATCGGCTCGGACAAATCGAGTCCAAGCTCCTTGATGACGGCCTCGGTTTCCTGGCTGACGCTGGACGCCGACTGCTTGGTCAGGCGCAGACCGACTAAGCCACTCATCACCGGCTTGAAATCCGGCGCGCCGCCAAGGGCGATGCGGGCACCGCGGGCAAGCGTCAGCGACGGGTCCGCGCCCCCAAGGTTATCAAGTGCGAAATTGGCGATGGCGCTTCTCACCACCGGCGCAGTGCCGATGTTCACCGTCGTACCGCCTTCCACCGGCGGCCGGGTCACGTCCGCAGTTGCGGCCTGCAGCGTCGCGCTCAGCGCCGTCTGCCGGATCGCCAGTTCCTCTTTGAACAGCGCCTCAGGTCGGACCTTGGGCGAAGGCAGGCGCGCGTCGAACGTCTTTTGCGGGGTCAGCGCATAGCCGCTCGGCCGAATACCCCGCAGTTCCTTCAGTGCCAGATCGTAAAGCGCGTACTTGTCCGCCAACCCTTTCAGCGTCTCGGGGACCGTGCTGGGTTCCGGACGCGCCGGCACTGGCGGCCGGGTCGGCAGAACGGCGCCGGGAATCTTCAGCCCCTGCCGATGAACACGGATCAACTCGGCCAGATCGCGTGGGAAAGCGCCATCGGCCTCGAACCGCTTGATCAGTTCGATCACCCGCAGAACGGCGGCAAGGCGGCGCAGCGGCCGCTTGTGATTGGGCGGCGACATCTTGATGGCAAGGATGCTGTCCTTCAACGTCGGGATGCGCGAGGCGACGGCGTTGGCGGCGATAAACGGTCCCGGTTCACCGCCAAGAGCGGCCATCAGAGCTGAATCCACATCGGCACGTGCGAACCTGCCCTCGTCGATCAGCGCGTCGATGGCGGTGCCCGCGGTTTCCAGCGCGGCCAGTGCGGCGATGTTCGAGATGCTGGAGATGAACGTCGAGGAGGCGATGAAATTGGCAGCCAGGGTGTGCAGCTGGTCGCGCCGGTTTGCGCCGTTCGGGATTGCGCCAGCGCTGTTCTGAAAAGTCGTGGCGACGGCAAGATTGATGACGACAATCTCGTCCTCGGTCCGGTTTGCTTCACGCACGATATTGAAACGAAACAGGGTTTCCATGATACAAGTCCTTTCTGATAAAAATGATGTTGAGTTAGCACGACGTGGTACTTGCTTTCTTATATTTGGTGTATCTTAAGCCTCTGTCGGAAAATGCCACTACTCCTTAGTTTCTCAAGTGCACAGCCTTTTTGCGATCATCCCCAAGAAAAGACCGTCAATTATGTATAGCTCAATATTCTGTGAAGTAAAGAAAAAATTTACGAGCATCTTGAGGTTCTTGCAAAACTCGCTTTAGAATTCAAGGTGCGGCGCAATGTACTTTGCCTATTGACATCCTACCCACTATGCATAAGCTGTTAAACGACGCAGGGCTTCGCGATATTTTTCTCCGGTCTTGGCGAGAATGTCGAGAGGCAACGCTGGAGCAGGTGCTTTCTTGTTCCAATCCTGAGTTTCCAGCCAATCACGCACAAACTGTTTGTCATAGCTGGGCGGATTTCTTCCCGGCGCATACTGATCGGCTGGCCAGAAACGCGATGAATCGGGGGTCAATACCTCGTCTATGAGATAGAGTTTACCTGCGTCATCCTGACCGAATTCAAACTTGGTGTCCGCGATAATAATGCCTTTCGTTGTCGCATACTCCGACGCCTCGGTGTAAAGGGCGATGGCCTTATCCCGCACTTGCGCAGCTACGTCTCGGCCGAGTAATTTTTCTGCTTCGGCAAAGGAAATGTTTTCGTCATGCGTGCCCGCTGCAGCCTTGGTTGAGGGCGTAAAAATCGCTCCATCCGGCAGTTTGGCGGCTTCCTGCAATCCGCCAGGAAGTGCGATACCGCAAATCGTGCCGGTCTTTTTGTAATCATTCCATCCGGAACCCGCGACATATCCGCGCACGATGGCCTCCACCGGCAACGGCCTTAGCCGCTTTACCACAAATGCACGGCCAGCCACTTGTTCGCGCTCGGCGTCTGCCACTACCGATTCTGGGACGATTCCGGTGAGCTGATTGGGAATGATATGACCGAGTTTTTCGAACCAGAAACGGGATAACGCGGTCAGCAATCGGCCTTTTCCCGGCACCGGCGTCGGCAGGACGACATCGAACGCGGACAGCCGATCGGTCTGGACAATTAATAACTTGTCTTTATCCACCACATAGATGTCGCGTACCTTGCCCCGATGCAGGAGACGCAGGCTTTGTAGGGTTGTTTCAAACAGGGCGGTTTGATCCGTCATGATTTTCGGGGTCGCCGTTCTTTAATATGCTGCATTGCTTTCGCAATGGCAGCATTATGTTAGCATGCTAACGACTGTTTGATTTCCAGCGCAAGCTGCAACGCGGCTTCGGTGGTTTCGGCGAGCACGGTATAGTGTCCCATTTTCCGTCCGGGCCGTGCGGCGAGCTTGCCGTATAAATGCAGTTTGACAGAGGGATGCCGCAGCACCTGTTCCCACCGCGGCTCTCCCTGCTGCCACAAATCGCCCAATAAATTTACCATTACCGCCGCGCCGCGCATGGCCGTACTGCCAAGCGGCACGCCACAAAGTATTCGTACCTGTTGCTCGAATTGAGAGGTAACGCAGGCATCAATGGTGTAGTGGCCGCTGTTATGGGGACGGGGCGCAATTTCGTTGACCAGCAATTTGCTAGGAGCGCCATCGGGGAGCACAAAAAACTCCACGCACAACACGCCGCGGTGATCGAGCTTTTCGGCGATTTGAATCGCGATTTCGCGTGCGTTTTCAATAATTGCCGGTGATACTCTGGCAGGAATAATGCTGATATCAAGAATGCCATGGCGATGCTGATTCTCTGCCACGGGAAAAGCGGCCACCTTGTCGTCGAATCCGCGCGCCACGACAACCGAGACTTCGCTCTCCAACTGCAACAATTGTTCCAGCACACATGGCTCCCGATTCATACCGGTGAATGCACTGTCAAGTTCTGTTGCGTTAGTTACCCTTACCTGTCCCTTGCCGTCATAACCGAACCGGCTCACTTTGAGAATGGCGGGAAATAAGTCGGGAAGCCGCTCCGGGTGCGTTTGCAGTAATACTTCGTCCAATTTATGCGAATTGCGAGAATTCTGAATTACCGCATAGGGCACGACCCCAAAGCCATTGGCTGCAAGAAATTGCTTCTCCAGAATACGATTCTGGGCAACTGTTACACTGCTTGCGGCGGGACTGACCACGCAGTGTTCGGCCAGGATTCTAAGAGATTCAGCCGGTACATTCTCGAATTCGGTGGTGACGCCGGCGCAGGCAGCCCCAAGCTCGCGCAATGCATCGCCATCGAGGTAGTCGGCACGCAAATGACGTTCAGCTATGCCGCTCGATGGGCCTTCATCGGCCGGGTCGAGCACGGTGACGCGGTAGCCCATGCTTTGCGCCGCCATGGTGAACATGCGTCCCAGTTGGCCGCCACCGAGGAGCCCCAGCATGGCTCCCGGCATGATGTTCATAATTCAGGCAGTGCCGTCGCCGCAGCCGCTGCCGCCTGGGCTTTGCGAAACCTGGCAAGAAGTCTGGCGAGATTTATGTCCTCTACCGCTAACAACGCAACCGCGAACAAGCCCGCATTAGCCGCACCCGCCTCGCCGATAGCGAAGGTGGCAACGGGAATGCCCCTCGGCATTTGCACAATGGAAAGAAGCGAATCAAGGCCTTGAAGCTGCCTGGTGGCAACTGGCACGCCCAGCACCGGCAAAACGGTTTTAGCAGCCATCATTCCGGGGAGATGCGCCGCGCCGCCGGCACCGGCGATAATACACTTGAACCCGCGTTTGACTGCGGTTTCAGCGTACTCGAACATGGCGTCCGGCGTGCGATGGGCGGAAACCACCCTGGCTTCGTATGGCACACTAAAATCCTTTAATATACCCGCGGCATGCTTCATGACCTCCCAATCGCTACTGCTACCCATGATGACGCCAACCAGGGGATTTTTCATATTGGGCCTTTTTAATATTCCGTCAGTCGCGCAGGTTGGTATCTTTGGAGGCCGCATCCGCCAGGTCCTCCAGATCCTCAAGATAGGGATAGCGCACGTGTCCGTAGCGTATGACCAGCACCGCTACCGCGACAAGCACTATCGAGGCGGAAACGCCCAACAACCGGAGATTGTCCATTTCCTTGATGTCCACGATCACATAGCGCGCCATGGCCACCATCGCGATGTAAAGGGGAAACCGTACCGGCAGCTTGCCCGATTCGAAATATAACCCAACCATGGTCAGGATTTCCAGATAAAGAAACATCAGCAACAAATCCGCCAGGGTAACCCTGGCGCTGTTGAACATCAGCATGGTTTCCTGATAACCCGCATATATCGTCGCAAGGGCGATGACGATGAGCCCGGCGCCTTCAAAGAAGTACAGGGCTCG
Organism: Nitrosospira sp.; assembly: GCA_030453055.1. Classification (GTDB taxonomy): domain Bacteria; phylum Pseudomonadota; class Gammaproteobacteria; order Burkholderiales; family Nitrosomonadaceae; genus Nitrosospira. The sequence goes on along the minus strand of JAKDLC010000008.1, from coordinate 4,958 downwards.
GCGGGAATAGCTGGTGGCGAGGGGGTGCAGCATGGTTTTATTGTCAGGAATGGTCAGGTTGTCACATGGGCGACCGCCATACTACCTTTTCCAGATGACAATTCCAATTTTGATTGAAACCAAAATACGCTAAACCCTGAATCATTTAACAAGTCTCTTCGCCAAGTATTCAACCTTGGCGCGCTTTCAACTTTGTCAACAGTTCCGCGTCCACCCATTTGCTGCCATACGCGGTTCCCTCAAACACAGTAAATGGTTGCGTTGGTTCGCCCAAATCCGACAACACCACCGCCGCGCCCGTAAAATCCTGCAAGCGGGTGTAATCGTTGACTGTAACCACCGTGTCAAGCCCTGCGGCAAGTGATGATCTCAGTCCGTTTTCCGAATCTTCCACTGCAATGCATTGCTCCGCCGGCAACCCGAGCCGGTCAAGTACCCAGTGGTAAATATCCGGCTCGGGCTTTTTCCCGGGGACGATGTCGCCAGCGCCGATGACGTCGAACCAGCCGGGAGAATCTTCTCCCAACGTAGACTTTAACAAAGAAGTGACGTTCTCCGGCGTAGTAGTGGTTGCAATGGCGATTTTTATTTTTGCATTGCGTAATTGGCGGATCAAGCGGGCAACACCCGGACGCAATGGCGTCCCCCCGCGTTCAAGTAGGGCCACATAATGTCTTGTTTTGGCCTTGTGTAAACCCGCGATCCAGTTATCCAGGTCGCTCCTGTTCAATTCGGCAGGCGTGTATTTTTCCAGATAGTGACGGATGCGCTCTTTGCCACCGGTGACTGCCAGCAGTTCCCCATAAAGCTTGACATCCCACTTCCAGTCAAGCCCCAATTCTCCAAACGCCGAATTGAAAGCAAGACGATGACCATCACGCTCGGTGTCGGCCAGCGTGCCGTCAACATCAAACAGTACCGCACGAACCACATCTCTATCCATTAGCTTCCGGCTTTCTATCTGGCTTCATGGTAATGTTCCTGTTCGCTCCGCGGAATAGGATCCTGGTTTTGAATCTTGTAACTTGGGACACAACTCGCGCGTCGCAGCCGATCCGCAATTGCCATCCAGGCGGAGTCATCGGGGGGTTCCTCTACCAATAGACGGTCGAAGCGCTCATGATCGAACCGGCGCAAGGTTGCATACAACAGACTCCCGTAGGCCGCGGGTTCCGCAGGCATGGCAAAACGGACGATACCTTCATTTTCCGCGCGGTTCAGGTCATTCAGCTCTTTGGACGACCACTCCATTATCACCACACGCAATCCGTTTGTCGCCAATTCGAGAGCGCGCGGCCATAAAAATACCGAAGAGCAAAGCTCCAGCGGCGTCGCCGGGGCGTAATGGGAAGCCAGCGCGCCCGGCACGCGTACAGTGCGATCCTCTCTTTCGGGCAGGACCACTTTTCCGCTCAGCACTTCTGCCAGTGCCGCCAGCGGAATACCGCCCGGCCGCAATACGATGGCAGTCTGCCCGTTAAAACCGACAATGGTGCTTTCCAGGCCAATTTTGCAGGGCCCACCATCCAGAATCATGTCTACGGATGCGCCCAACTCGTCGTATACGTGGGCCGCCGTAGTGGGACTCACGTGCCCAAACCGGTTTGCCGACGGTGCGGCAAGAGCGCCTTCAGTTCCCAGCGCGGTCAGCAAGGCGAGCGCGACCGGATGATCCGGCACCCGAAGTCCCACCGTATCCTGGCCGCCTGTTACATTTTTTGGTACGTGGCGGCTGCGCGGCAATATCAATGTCAGCGGTCCTGGCCAGAAACGTTCGGCCAGTCGCGAGGCCTGTTCCGGCACTTCACACGCCCAGTGGTGCAACCGGGACGCATCGGCGAAATGAACGATCAGCGGATGATCCGCAGGGCGTTTTTTGATCTCGAATATACGTTGCACTGCGGAAGAATTGGAGACATCCGCCCCAATTCCATAGACCGTTTCCGTCGGAAAGGCCACGGTCCCGCCCGCCCTCAGCACGGCGACAGCGGAACCGATCTGGCTATGTGCGTCCGGTAACGTCATCTACGGATCATCCTCGCCGACAGCACAGCGTGATCGGAAAGTTTTGACCAGGGGCGGCCATAATGCACCTGCGCTTTTACCACCTGAAAGCCGCGCACATAGATGCGATCGAGGCGAAATAACGGCAATGCGCAGGGATAACTGCGTGCTGCCCTTCCTCCGGTCAACTCGAAGACTTCGCCAAGGTTAAGCCGTTCAACCAGAATCCGTCCGGCCATTTCCCGCCAATCGTTGAAATCTCCGGCGATGACCAGCGGCGCCTGTTGGGGTACCAGTTGCTCGATGCGCTGTTCCAATGCCAGCAATTGCTGCGATTGTCCACGCTTGAACAACCCCAGGTGAACACATACGCAGTGCAGGTTTTCCGGCCAACCGGGAATGCTGATTTCGCAATGGAGCAGGCCACGGCTCTCGAAACGGTGCGCGGAAACGTCTTCATTGTCCCAACGCGTGATGGGATAGCGACTCAGAATCGCATTGCCGTGATGCCCCTCGTTGTATACCGCGTTTTTTCCGTAGGCAAAATCGGCCCACACCGAATCGGCCAGAAACTCATGCTGCGGACTATGCGGCCAGTTCTCGAAACGAGCCGCATGCCCTCGATGCTGACCGACCACTTCCTGTAGAAAGACAATATCGGCGTCGAGAGCCCGCAGATTCTCGCGCAACTGGTGCACCATCATGTTCCGCTTGAAATGGGAAAAGCCTTTGTGAATATTGTAGGTGGCGATATGCAGCTTATTGGGCATGTGATGAACGGCAGGCTCAGCTTGGAAGTTTGCCCGGAAGTTTGATATCCAGGCCCATGTCAGGCGGAAATATCTGTTTCCGAGCAACCGTAGCGAAGCAGATTTAGGTTAATATGAAACCTCCAGCATCCGCTCCAGGGCAAGCTTCGCAAGTTTCGCCTCGGCTATGGGCACTTTGATCCGGTTCACCACTTTTCCCGCCACCAGGTTCTCCAGCGTCCATGCCAGATGCTGTGGATCGATGCGGGCCATGGTGGAGCACATGCACACCGTCGGCGCCATGAACTGCACTATTTTACCTTCGGGCTTGAACTCCTCCGCGATGCGGCTGACCAGATTCAACTCCGTCCCGACCAGCCAGCGGGTCCCCGCCTCCGCTTCGCGGATGGTATTGATGATGTACTCGGTAGAGCCGACATAATCGGAATTCCGACATACCTCAAAACTACATTCCGGGTGTGAAATCACCTTGCCGTCGGGATACTGATTGCGGAAACGCAGTATGTGCTGCGGCTGAAACATCTGGTGTACGGAACAATGCCCCTTCCATAACAGAATTTTGGCTTTTTTGATTTGCTCTGACGTAAGTCCGCCCATCGGCTCATCAAAATCCCACACCGGCATTTCGTCCAGCGGAATTCCCAGCTTGTGACCGCTCCAGCGTCCAAGGTGTTGATCCGGGAAAAACAGCACCTTTTCGCGGCGGGAAAAAGACCATTGCAAGATCTTTACCGCATTGCTGGAAGTGCAGACGATGCCGCCATGCTCGCCACAGAAGGCTTTCAGATCGGCGGCGGAATTAATATACGTCGCCGGCGTAATCGTTTCGTCAGGATCGAGCACTTCCGCCAATTCGCGCCAAGCGCGCTCCACCTTGGAAAGATTCGCCATATCGGCCATCGAGCAGCCGGCGGCAAGGTCGGGCAGGATGGCGACCTGCTCCGGTTTCGATAGAATATCGGCCCCCTCAGCCATAAAGTGCACGCCGCAAAACACCAGATAGTCCGCATCGGTTCCGGCGGCAAGACGCGAAAGCTTCAGCGAATCGCCGGTGAGGTCGGCATGTTTATAAACATCCGCCCGCTGATAATGGTGAGCGAGTATCACGGCCCGCCTTCCCAGCGCGGCTTTGGCCTCTATGATGCGCTGCTCGCAATCATCATCCTTCAAAGTGTCGAAACGGTCAAATGCAATGGCTTCTGCTTGCATGGTTACTCCTATTTATTGGTCTGCCTGTCAGAAAATACATCAACCGTATAAGACCAACATACTGGATATCGGTTCTACAGATCCCCGTTTCCGCTTCTGCCTCTGCCTCTATTCCCTCTACGCTCTCCCGCCGCTTCTATCCGCAGCCAGCTTCCGTATCGCTTCTGCGTTGCTTGAGGAAAAAACCTTTTCCGCCGCTTCTCGCCAGGACAGCCAGACAAAATTCAAATGCTCTCGTGCAGCCACTGAGACCGGAACGGGTTTTGGCAAAAGCAGGCCAAAAACATGCTCGGTATTGTGCGTCACCCCTGGCGCGTAGCGCCAGCGCCATTCCTCATAAATTTCGTATTCGTTCTGAACGTTCCACTCGGCCATTTGATAGCGGGTCGCGTCCAATCCTGTTTCTTCCGCTACTTCCCGCACCGCGGTTTGCAAAAGTGTTTCGCCCTCGTTCTGGCTGCCCGTCACAGATTGCCAGTATCCGGGATGATCCGCTCGCTCCAGCAACAAAACCTGCCTATCGGGCGTATGAATGACTACCAGAACGGAAACCGGTGTCTTGTACATTTTCGCTCCGGTGGCAGAGACTCGGGAATGACTCCAGCTCGCGGATGATCGTGCTTCTATCCGCATTCCACAGTTTAACTCTTAAGCGCTTCGGCGTGCCGCAACTTGATGTGCAGTTCCCGCAACTGCTTTTCACCCACCGTACTGGGCGCGTGGGTCAGCAGGCATTGTGCGCGCTGCGTCTTGGGAAGGGCAATAACATCACGGATCGACTCGGCGCCCGTCATCATCGCCACGATCCGGTCGAGACCGAAAGCGATGCCGCCATGAGGCGGCGCTCCATATTGCAGTGCTTCCAGCAAAAAGCCGAATTTTTCATGTGCTTCATCGACACCGATATTCAAGGCGCGAAACACTTTTGACTGTACTTCCTGGCGATGAATACGCACCGAGCCGCCGCCAATTTCC
>JAKDLC010000099.1 GCA_030453055.1 Nitrosospira sp. | reverse complement strand
CAACGCGTCAGGGTCGTGCCAAGTGGCGATAATAGCCTTGCTTGCGCCAGGTGGGCTGTCGGTGGTGAGCGGATGACCAAACTTTTCTTCGAGAAACTTCACTAGCGCACGCTTGGCGGCGCTCTCCTTTTTGGCGGCGGGACGGCGGGCGAAACCAATCGCCCCCAGCAGCAGGTCGGTCACTTGCAGCAGGCGTACTTCATGGCTGCGAATGTGCTGGAGACTCTTAAGGGCATGCATGTCGTCCGCATCAGCGGCAAGGCGGACATTCAATTCGGCTAGCTTCTTGCGACCGCGCGTATCCTTCAAATCGAGGAAGGCTCGGTAACGGTTCTCGGGCTCAAGTGCGCCGCGCAAGAATTGGTAGTAAAGGCGGTAATAAAGAAAATCGCGGCTTTCCTCTGGCAACGTGACATAGAGCTGTTGCTTATCCGGCAGCAGCAGAGCGCGAAAAGTGACGTCCTCAGTCGCGATGAACCACTCTAGCACACTGTGGTAGAAGTCCAGTTTGCCGGGACTGACCTTCGTCCATTTGGCTTCAAAGTGCGGCGGCTGACCATGCATTTTCCAGAGCGAAGCGAGTTCGTGGTTCAATTCCCGTGCGCGCCCAGCAGGACAGGCCAGCAAGCCGAGCAGAAGGAACGATTCACGGTCATACGGCAGGTGGCGACTTTCGTCGCAGTAGAGGCGCAGCGTGGGACGGACGATGAGTTGTTCTTCGGTTTTGCCCTGTTTTGCGGCTAACGCGCTGCGTTGAGCGGTGGCCAGCTTGGGATAGCGCCGCGCATACCAATCCTCGACTTCCCGGATGTCGGCTTCGTTCAATCCGTAGGCTTGATATACTAAATAATCTATTTCTAATTGCTCGTTAGTGGCGTAATCGTAGCGGAGATTGGTGCGCTGCGACATCACCAATTTTGTCACAAGACACTGCACTTGCGACGCCGGAAAGTCTAACGCGATTATAGAATCGTCAAGATCACCTTGCATCGAGTGAACCGTGCTGTTTATTGCGGTCTTCTGAAAAAATTTAGTAAGCTTTGATGCAAGTATAGCTATCAACACATCGGGAGAGAATGCATTAGTGAAGATGCATGAGCCTTCTTTGTCGTAGACGCTCGGTTTATGGAATCTAAAGGTTGGCGCGTACTGACCGGTTGGCGAAAAGGTAACTGCAGATTGAAAATAGCTTTCTGCGTTTTGAAAACGTGAACAAAGCCGGTCGTTGCCTCCGCTTTTACCTACCGCAGCATTTCGTTGCTGTGTTGTAAGTGTTTGTAGTCGTTTAACTGCCCATTCACTCCAATCAATAAAATAAGCAGTGGGAACATGATAATTCGGAAGCCATCCTTCTTCTGAATCAGATTCTCCTCCCTTGTGATAGGGCAGTATGTAACGCCCTTCGAAGTAGCAGAGCGATTTCTTATCGTGTCTCGAAATACCACGCTGAATCACTTCTTTGCGCAACCTTTCATCGGAGCAGATACGCTGCAGGTCATTATCGTTAAGCAGAAAGGTACGGTAATCTTCGATGGAACGATATGAGCCGCGGGCGCATGGATCTTGAAAGAGATAGACATCGTTGTCACCGGTCGCAAGTCCCTGTTTTACCATTGCAATATCGCCCAGCTTTACAAGCTGCACGCTCCTTCCGTTGTGCAGCACTGTACGGACAGGCACGCGTTTATCACCGATAGTTTCAAGTGTCACCGGCGCGGTTGTGTCGTTCATCAGGACGAAGAGCTTAGGCGAGGCGACGAAGAACGGCAGGTTGGAGTTCGTGTGGATTAGAGACTGGCGGTAGTAGTAAATGGCGTAGGTCTGATTGGCCACATTCTGGCGGCGAGCGAAGCCCTCAGTCTGGTAGAGTAGATGAAGGAAGTGCTCGTATTGGTCATGGATCGAGACGTTAGTGAGATCAGCCAATTGGTCATGGATCGAGACGTTAGTGAGATCAGCCATCTGGCAGACGTGTTCAGCCGAAGGAGCGCCGCGCTGACAGAGGATGACAGCGCAGTTGACGATGGCATTAAAGGTATTGCCCGCCACCCGAACCATTTTGTGGATGCGATGGTCGAGCATCTGCCTGCGTAGCGGGCGGTGGGTCTTGATTGTCATGAAGGTATCGCTGACGATGTAAGCAAGCACGCCATCCTCCGCTAGTAGGCCGGGCCGCTGGCGCGAGCCGAGGAAGCGAGCGATGAATGCACCATATGGGTCTTTCGAACCGAGGCAGAGCGCATCCTTCACCTCGTCGCTGATTTTACTGCCGCCGTAAGGAGGATTGCCGATGACGATGTGAAAGGGCGCGGGATGACGATCCGCGCATTCGCCGACCAGTTCGGGGAAGAAGGTTTCGACGTTGAAGAACGGAGCGGCAAGCGTGGCGTGCGTGAACCACTCAGCGATCCATAGCACGTCCTGCTGACGCCGCATATTTTCCTGATCTATTTTCGCAAAACCCTTAGCGAGATCCACGGGAGGCGGTTTGATGCCTTTCGTCTTTTCAGCGAACCCCGGGAAGAGTGCCGCAAGTGTTTCGCCGATTGTCTGAGCAAGTTCTGCACGCTGAGCCGCAGTGGTTTGCGGTTGGTAGTATTGTTCGCGTGCGTCGCGCAGCGCGGTGAGCTCTTGACCGGAAAACAAACCATGTTTCGCATCTTCGAGGGTGTTGCAACAGAGGAGATTAGTCTCGAGATTGGGTAACGGCTGGAGACCGTAGTTGTGCCCACGGTCTTCGGGGCGCACTTCCTGCTCGACGACAAGTGTCAGAAAGAAGCGCAGCTTGGCGATAAGTGACGCAAGTGGCTGGATATCCAGCCCATAGAGATTCTTCTGGATGAGGCCGAGCTTGCGGAGATAATTGTAGCTTTTGCCCTCCATCCCGCGTGAGGCGTCGGCGCGAATTGCTGCGGGTAGCCGGGCGAGGAGGCGCTGCTTCCAACGCTGATTCTCCGGATCAACGCGCTGGAGCAATTCCATCATACGGTGCAACATGCCCATGGGAAACGCGCCGGAACCACAGGCTGGGTCCAATACACGCACCGCGTCGAGCACGTCCACCACGCGGTCGGCGATAGGCGAGAAATCGACACCGTCTGGCAGTTCGTAGCAAAGACGGGAAAGAAGTTGAATATTCTCGCGAGAATCACCACTCCGCTCAAAGCAACTGTGCAGATGTAGGTACAACGCCTCGTTAACCATGTAATCCACGATGCGGCGAGGCGTATAGTAGGAGCCGGAAGCTTTGCGTGCGCTTTCGGCAGCGGCTTCGTCGCCGGGGTCGATCTCAGCGAGAAGGTTTTCAAAGACGAGACCGAGTAGTTCAGGATCAAGGGCGACGTCTTCTTCAAGTGGTGTGTTTTCCGCAACAGTAAAGCGATAGCGGTCGAATATGCGGTTGAGACCTTCGACGGAGCGCCGGGTTTTTCTTTTGCCACCCACTTCAATGGTAAAGCCGTCCTCGCGCAGGGCGTAAAAAAGCTTATTCGGGATGTGAAACGGATCATCTTCGATGGTATCAGAGGCGTTGTCCTCTGTAAGTTTATCGAAGAGCCCGCCATTGAGATACGGGATGCGATCGAAGAGGTCGTAATCGAAGGTTTCTGGGAGCAGGTTTTTACCAAGGTAGGCCAGTTTTTTCAATTCGGACCTAGTGACGGTGCGGTCGGATTCGGCTTCCGGGCCTGATTTGCGCCGCTGATCCATTGGCTGGTTGAGTGCCTGAAAGAAAATATTCTGGAGGATGCCTCGATAGTAGTGATTGCCATCAAGAAAGCTGTGGTCTGTACTGTTTCCAGTTAACTCACGGCGACGGTCCGCAGCATCGTACAGCTCCAGCAATTCGGCAGGCACAAGCCGCATTTCCTTAAGAAACCACGCGAAGAGCAAACGGCAGATGAGGCGCACGGTGAACTCCTGTGTCGCGCGGGAGCGATTACCGGTATTGTCCTCGATGTGATCTGGCAGGCGAGCAAGCCTGATTTCCGCGATAGCCCAAGTGAACCAATCTACAAGCTCACGATAGAAGCGCTGATTGAGCTTCTGAATGGAAAGAATTCGTTGCCATGCGTCGTCGAGTTGTGCGAAGGTGCGAATCACGCTGGTTTCCTTTCGCATTCGATGCAACGAGAAACGCTCCAGAAGATCGAGATGGGCTCGGTGGGGTACGCGACAATCAATGTTGCGTATGAGTGAAATACGAGTGAGCACGTCACGCGTGCCATCGCGGAGATTTTTGCGGCGGTTGATGATGGCAATCGAAGCCGATAAGCCGTGGCGGAACAGCACCAGCACGGGCATGGGCACAAGGCGATTCAAAGCGCGAGTGATATTGGACAGCTCAGTGCGCGTCGGCAAGTCACCTGTAGAATTTGTAGCCAAATCCACGGCGAAGAAGACGTAGGATTTAACCTCCTTGAGATCGAAGCGGTCTTGCTCGTCAAGCAACAAACCCTGACGGTCATTTCCGGCCAACTCCGAATTTGTAAGCTGAAACAGGAAATCGACTGAGCGCCACCGCGAGAGATAGGCGTTTTCGTCGCTCAGGTAGTTTTTGGTATCGAGAACCTGCTGCAACTCGGAGACCGAATGAATGGCCAATATGCGCTGGCTGTGATAACCAAGAGTCTCAAAGAAGTCTCGGGATGAAGTGCCAAGCGGACCTTGGGAGAGCGCATTGAGACGCAGGCGGAGCTCGGACCGAAAATTTACCGAATTAAAGGACATGTTTTATCACCAGCCATGTGACGAGATCCAGTTCTGTTTTCTCATGCACCTGATCTTTTTCATCGGGAAGAACGAACCCGCGCTCGGATTGCAGACCGGAAGCAGCGCGTTTACGGAACGTCGCCGCAATGGAATCGAAAGCTTTTTTCAAGAGCGCATCGTAGGCCTTCATATCGGCGCCATGGCTGGTCTGCTGGTCGAAAAGATTGCTAAGCGGCACGTGCGGCTCGCCCTTGCCGGAGCAAAGGATACGGTAGATATCGAGAATCTGCTTGGGATGCGCGAAGCCGAAACGGACATTGCCGTCGTCGAGCACATAGACCAGGAAGTAGGGCTGGAGCGGGTTGATTTGCTCGCTTGAGCTTTTACCGTGGATATCCGGCTTCGTCTCCTGACGGAAGCAGAAAATAACACCCGGCCCGATGACCTTGTATTCCGCGTTGGGCGGTACTACGGTATAGAGGCCGAACGGCGCATTCGCCAAAGCCTCTTTGTTTGTCTCGATGTATTTGAGTAACTCAAGGCGGAAATCGTCAAGAGTGAACGCGGTGAGCGACACGCTATCGCCGAGTTCCTCAAGGTCGAGGACTTCATCCTTGAGCCTGAGCAATTGCTTGTCGCGGTAACGAAGGTCATCGCGGATGAGCTCCTCGATTTCCGCATTCTGGAGAATGTTGTCCTCGAAGGTGGCGGCGATGTCCACGAGAGCCATGCGGGCTTCGACCCGATTTTTCAGCTTGATGTATTTGTTGAGATCCTCGGTGGGCCAGAAATTGACGAGCTGAACGGTGTGGCTGGCGCTGCCGATCCGATCAATACGGCCGAAGCGCTGGATGATGCGCACAGGGTTCCAGTGGATATCATAATTGACGAGGTAGTCGCAGTCCTGAAGATTCTGGCCTTCGGAGATGCAATCGGTGGCAATAACGAGATCGATTTCCTCATCTTGTGACATGACCGGAATCTTGTTGCGATTCTTCGAGCGCGGAGAAAAATTGGTGAGTATCTGATTGAAGGCGCTCTCCCCTAACGTGGTGCGGGTATCGCCACTCCCGCAAACCAGCGCGACGTGAATGCCCATGTCTTTTCGTGCCCATTCGACCAGCGATTCGTAAAGATAGGTTGCAGTATCGGCAAAGGCGGTAAAGACGAGTATTTTTTTGTTGGGCTGCCCCAGTTTGTTGATGGTTGGCCTCGTAACCTTTGCCGCGACAAGACTCTTGAGTTCTTCGAGTTTCGCATCTGTCTGCGGGGTGACGTTTTGGGCAGCGTTTAGAAGGATGCTTAGCTGGTCTTTATCCTTTTTTAGATCCCTGAGCCAGTTTTTTCCGTGATCCAGCTCCAGGTGTTCAAGATGGTATTTGAACTTGCCACCCACCAGCAGCGCTTCCGCAAGCTCCTCATCCTCGCCGGAGTCGCCGGGATCGAGATCAAGCTCACCGCCGCCTATATTACTGACCGCATCATCGTCCGCATTAGCGGATAACTTTTTCAGGAAGAGACCGATTTTTTTTTCGAGAGACTCTATCTTGGCTATGGTGCGTTCCATCGTAATCTCGAACGATTTTACGGAGCTTTCGAGACGTTTGAGGAAATTCACCTTCATCATGCCGATCAGGAACGTCTCCCGATCAGCCTGGGTGAATGGATCGCGGCCGATGGTTTGATAAGAAGCCTTGTATTGCTCGCTTACGTATTTCGCCGGATTGAACAGTGACAATTTATAGGCCGCAATTTCGTCGTTGAGCTTATCGTAGGAAAGGAATCGTCCGCGCGTATCGATTTTTGCATAAATCGATAGCGGTTTTTCGCGTTGGGGAAACCCGCCCAGTTGCGCTATAGTCTCTTGGTAATACTTCTGGATGTGTTTACGCGAACGGGCAATGGTGAGTTCATCGAGCAGCTTGAAAAAAGAAGCGTTGAGCTTTTCCAGCAGGTCGCCGGTCTTGCGCTCCGAGCTGTGCTTGCGCGCCCATGCCGAGAAAACCTTCTGAGCAGCCGTCAGCGTTTCTTTAAGGCTGTTAATGCCCAGTGTCTCCGTGAAGGCATGATCGCTCCCTTCCGTTAGGAAATAGAGTTGATTGCGCAGGTCTTTCAGATCATTATTAACCGGCGTTGCGGAGAGAAGCAGCACCTTGGTGCGAACGCCGGATTTGATAATATCGTCCATAAGCCGCTGGTAGCGGCTTTTCCTGACAAGGTTTCCCGCCTCATCGCGTTTTCCCGGCGTGTTATTGCGAAAGTTGTGCGATTCGTCAATGACAATAAGATCGTAGTTTCCCCAATTAAGCGTTTCCAGATTCACCATGCCTGAATACCCCGCCTCACGGCTGAGATCGGTGTGCGAAAGAACGTCGTAACGAAAACGATCTGAAAGGAAAGGATTAAGGCGGCTGTTATCCGTGTAAACAGTCCAGTTCTCCCGCAGTTTTTTCGGGCAGAGAACGAGAACGCGCTCGTTTTTCAGCTCAAAGTACCGGATGACGGCCAGGGCTTCAAAAGTCTTGCCCAGACCGACACTGTCGGCGATGATGCAGCCGTTGTGCAGCTCCAGCTTCTCGATGGCGCCGAGC
>JAKDLC010000098.1 GCA_030453055.1 Nitrosospira sp. | reverse complement strand
CTGTCTCTATCGAATAACTCACGTGATTGACGCACCAAACTACACTCCACAAGCCCGACCTGTGCTTTGCCGCTCAGGTAGGCATCTCGTTCGTCAAGGAATGACAGGTTTTTTCCATGCTTACGCCGAGCCGAGAACAGGACCTTCAGATAAGACTTAAAAGCGGGGGTTAAATCCCCCAGAAAGAAAAACAAGGTGGCAGTTCGGTAATAGAATCTTGAGTCGTCCGCCTGAAATAGATAGTTAGGTCGTTCAACGTTACCGCTTGAAGGGCTGCGTTTCAGGGATAAAAAACGAAGAGCCCAGAATGGTTGTTTTAGTAAATCCCATTTGGAATCTCCTTTTTGAGGATGAGAAAGTTGTTCACCGTCTTTAGGGCTAAATTTCTCGACGACACGATCCGCTGTGAAGTAAATGGCGGCAGCATGATTGTAATTCTGTCTACGTTCCTCAAGATCGCCATGTTTAATCATAGCCTCAATGAAATGCATTAAGATTTCTTGATTAACTGGAATTCCTTTTTGATTCAATAGTTCATCAAGAATACGGCTGGCGGTACTGTAGTGTACCGATGCCGCGGTGTAGGATTGTTCGATGGCATATATGTCTCCTAGTGTGATGTGTGATCGGGCTATGACCTCCTGGTCCTTACTGTTGGTATGAATGTCCTCAAAAAATTTTTTGACGTGCCTCATCGAATCCAGTGAGAAATTATAAGTGGCCGACTCCAGTTCGCTAACATGGCTGATATAACGCAGTTCCTGCTCGAATCCGCTGTTGAAACGGTATCTAAAAATACCGTTTCTTACTCTTCTTATATATGACTTGAAGACTTGGGTGAGCAAGTCATCGATGATGGTATTGAGTTCGGGGGAACGGTAGACATTGATGGCTTCAGACATGCGGTGCAATGATTCCCGCGTGAAACCATAGGAGTGTAGCTTAAGTATGAAATGCAGAGATGACAGGGTAGCGACAGTAAGTTTGTCACTGATCTTGGAGACCTCGCGGCTGAGCTGATGCTGGAAGAGGGTCGTTATCTCGGACGCCAGGGAGAAGCTACGCCGATGGTTAGCGTTGAACACCAACCAGTGATTAGCTGTGATGCCTTCATCACTCATGATTAAAATGGAACCACTTTTATTTAGTTCTATGACCTGATTTTTTAAAACGATGAAGCTTTCGAATATCGAAGAAAGCTTTTTCGGATTTCCCCAAGAATGAAATGTTAGATAATGAATAAAAGCCCGGAGAGTATTTATACCATATCGAATTTTCACGTCATCAAGGATGTTTTGCTGAAACGACTTGCTATAGTTTTTTAGCGTGTGATATTCCAGCTTGTCTTCTTTGTTATATGCTGCATCTCTTTTCTTTTTGATGCGTCGACACACATATTCTTCGATTAGTGTGGAGAGCTGAGTGCCTCTAGGGCGTTCCCCTTGGTCAGTCAGAAAACTAGGTACTTCGAAAACACGGTCAAAAAGACTTTCGTAGAGGGAATTAGAGCTTCCTTTCTCGGAATAATATCTATCTAATGTTTCCCGTCCCGATATGAAAAGAAATGTGGCATCAGCTGTAGTAATGAAGTTTTTGAGAGATCCGAGAAGGGTATTTATTCTACTAATTTTACCAAGTGCTTGCACTTTGGAATGGTCGGGATATTGTATTTCCGAGAGTTCCTCAATGTCCGAAAGCTTATCTATTTCATCCAGTACAATTACTACTTTACGTTTGATCTCCTGTGGCTTCCCAAGAATATTAGCCAGCATTTTTTCCGAGGGACTGAGATCCTGAATTTTTGTCAGAATGCTGGATAGCAATTCCTCCGCTTCTCTCGCGTTTATGGGCAGTCTTCTTTTGTTTTTCGACAGCCCGAAGCTAAAGCCGCGATGATTCAAGTCAGCGCTGCGCCCTTCACTGATCTCATTGCTCATTCTCTCAATCAGGCTATCTATTTCTTTCAGTGTTCTTAGCTCGGGATGCCTGATCTGTGAAACGGACCATGCTATCCCTTTCAGCAAGATAAAGAGATAAATGACCAGTAATGCATTGTCATAAAAAGAAAGCGCTGCTGGTTTAAACCAAACAATTGGAGGTATGCTGACAAGGAGTATAAAGGCGAATATGCCAACAGTTCTGGGGGCAACGGCAGATTTTAAGAAATTTTCCCACCCGATGCTTTGAGATGTGATTTGATCCCGCAGGATGTTGGCGATCGAATAATAAATGTTCAATGGGGTCAGCTGACTGTTGTCTCCCAAGTTAATACGAACATCCAGCACCACCCGTGCTTTTTCTTGTTCCCCCTCGCGATATCCTTTTAAAGCTTTGCTGTCTTGTTCCCCCTCGCGATATTCTTTTAAAGCTTTGTTGATTACACTGGTCTTTCCAGCACCTCGATATCCTGCGATCAAATAGCTACCTCTTCTGCTTTTGCTTCTCAAAAGGTCAACCAATTTGTCGATAATAGCCGTGCGGCCGACAAACAGATGGGCCAGATCTTCACTGCGACCATGCGGCGTGTGCACGGGTTCGAAGCCATCAAGGGGAATCGCGATGAAGCGGAAAATGGGCTGATCGCTTATCTGATTGTCTTCATGGACATCGTTGACCATAATCTCTCGTCATTATTGAAGGAGTTTATAATGTCATAAACATCAGGAGAAAAGGCTCTGTTGCAAAAACAAGGGCAAACCAGAACTGTGGGTGTGAGCTAATTATAGGTTGTCAGTTTTTCAGTCATTTCATTTGCCCCAGTTAGCATAAAGGTTCGGCAGGCTGTTAGCCTCCCTCCTTCACGATTTCGCCGCGCAACGAATGTGACAGCGCGGCGGTAATTTGAATGTTGATGAAATCGCCGATTCGTGCCGGGTTGCCGGCGAAATTCACCATACGGTTGTTGTCAGTGCGTCCGCAAAGTTCGCCGGCATCTTTTTTGGATACACCCTCCACCAGAATGCGCTGGGTTGAGCCGACCATGCGTTGACTGATGGTCTGCGCCTGTTGGTTGATCTTTTCCTGCAAGCGTTGCAGTCGCTCCAGCTTGATTTCGTAAGGTGTATCGTCGGACAATCCTGCGGCGGGGGTGCCAGGGCGCGGGCTGTAGATGAAGCTGAAGGAGTCATCGAAATGTACGCCCTCAACCAGCCGCATGGTAGCCTCGAAATCGGCCTCGGTTTCACCGGGGAAACCGATGATGAAATCGGATGTGAGCGAAATATCGGGGCGCGCGGCGCGGAGTCGGCGGATGAGGGATTTGTATTCCAGCGCGGTATAGCCGCGCTTCATCGCCGCCAATATCCGGTCCGAGCCCGACTGAACCGGCAAATGCAAGTGGCTTACCAGTTTCGGCAATCTCGGGTAGGCTTCGATCAGCCGCGCGGTGACTTCCCTGGGGTGAGAGGTAGTGTAGCGGATGCGTTCGATACCGGGGATTTCACTGATATATTCGAGCAACAGTGCCAAATCCGCGACTTCACCCTCGTCGCCAAATTCCATCACGCCACGATAAGCATTGACGTTCTGCCCCAATAACGTCACTTCCTTGATTCCCTGACTCGCCAGTTCGGCGATTTCCACCAGTACGCCGCTCAAAGGCCGCGAGATTTCCTCGCCGCGCGTATAGGGCACTACGCAAAAGCTGCAATACTTGCTGCATCCTTCCATGATGGAAACGAACGCAGTCACACCCTCGGTACGCGCGAGCGGCAAGTGGTCGAACTTTTCGATTTCGGGAAAGGAAATGTCCACCTGCGGCCGGCCGGTAACTTGGCGTGTTGCGATCAATTGGGGCAACCGGTGCAGGGTTTGCGGACCGAATACCAGGTCCACGTATGGCGCGCGCTTTACGATCTCCGCACCTTCCTGGCTGGCCACGCAACCGCCCACGCCAATGAGCAGATCGGGATTGGATTTTTTCAGATGTCTGACGCGTCCCAGATCGTGAAACACTTTTTCCTGGGCTTTTTCCCGTACCGAGCAGGTGTTGAACAGAATGACATCGGCGTCAGCGGGATTATCGGTTTTCTCCATGCCCTGCGCGGCATGAAGTACGTCCGCCATTTTGTCCGAGTCGTACTCGTTCATCTGGCAGCCGAAAGTTTTAATGTAAAGTTTTTTTACCATAATCGTACTTCGGGCTAAATAAGCCTATCCGCTGTTTCTCAATCCCGCAGCCACACCGTTGATGGTGAGCTGTATCGCGCGTGTTACCGCATCGGCGGTATCGCCGGAGCGATAACGGCGCAGCAGCTCTACCTGCAGATGATTGAGCGGATCGATATAGGGGGTGCGGTTACGAATGCTGCGAGCAAGCGTAGGGTTGTCCTGCAGCAATTCGGTGCGGCCCGTCACCGCGAACAACCATTTCAAGCTGCAATCCCATTCCTTCTGTATGCGCCCGAAAATTTCCTTCCGTAAGCCGATATCGCTGACAAGTTCAGCGTAGCGCGACGCAATACCCATATCGGTCTTTGCCAGCACCATGTCCATGTTGGACAGCAGCGTTTGCATGAACGGCCAGGTGCGGTGCATTTCCCGCAGGAGTTCCAGTCCCTTTCCACCCTTGCCTTCGCGTTGGACAAACGCTTCCACCGCCGTGCCGAAGCCATACCAGCCCGGAATCATGGCGCGATTGACGCTCCAGCTGAATACCCAGGGAATGGCGCGCAGATCTTCGATCAGGTCGGATTGCTTGCGCGAAGGCGGGCGACTGCCGATATTGAGCCCGGCGATTTCCCGTATCGGGGTGGATTCCTGAAAATAGCGCTCAAACCCGGGAGTTTCGTATACCAGATTGCGATAGGCCGTGAGCGCATCGCATGCCAGTACTTCCATGACGTGATAATAATCCTCGGCGCGTTCGCCGAGGGGATCGTGGCTCAACAACGTCGCCTCGACCGTGGCGGCCACCAGCGTTTCCAGGTTCCGCCGTCCGATTTCCGGGTCGGCGTATTTACTGCCGATGACTTCACCCTGCTCGGTAATGCGTATCTGACCGTTGACGCTGCCCGGAGGCTGAGCCAGTATTGCCTGGTAGCTCGGACCCCCACCTCGGCCTACCGTGCCGCCGCGTCCATGAAACAGGCGCAATTCAACCTTATGCTTGGCGAATATTTTTGTCAACTCGGTTTCCGCTTTATAGAGCTCCCAGTTGGCGGCAAGAAAGCCGCCATCCTTGTTGCTGTCGGAATAACCCAGCATCACCTCCTGAACATTGTCTCGTGAATCCAGGAGCTTGCGATAATATGGCAACGAGAACAGCTCGTCCATAACGAGGCCGCAGCCGCGCAAGTCCGCAATGGTCTCGAACAATGGGACGATATTGACGTGCAGTCGCGGCGTTTCTCCCGTTTGCAGCAACCCTGTTTCCTTCAACAGCAGCGCAACCTCCAGTACGTCGGAAACGCCGTCGGTTTTGGAAATGATGTAATTTGGCAGCGCAGCGCGGCCAAAGCGCCGTTGAATTTCCGTTGCGGCTTGCAGAATGCGCAGTTCGCTCTGGACGAGTTCGGAATAATCCAGATAAGGCGAGCGCAGGGGGCGCGGACTGCTAACCTCGGTCAGCAGCCATGGTAAGCGTTCCGCCTCGGTCAGTCCGGCATAACCCTTGCGATGTGCGCCACGCTCGAACAATTCCGCCACCACCTGCTCATGCACATTGCTGTGTTGGCGCATATCCAGCGGTGCGAGATGAAAACCGAACACCTCCGCCGCGCGCCGCAGGTGACGCAGATCCCCGCGTGCCAGTAAATCCGACTTGTGATGCTTGAGCGAGCGGATCACGATATCGAGATCATGAACAAACGCCATGCTTTCCGCGTACGGTTCGGCGGGACCGACCGGACGTCGCTGCCTGATCACGTGGCCGAGTTCCTGACTGGTCGCGGCGAGACGCGCATAAATACCAATCAATGCGCGCCGATAAGGCTCATCGGCACGGCTGGGCGCGCGGTCGGGGGAAGCCTCGGCCAACTCCGCCAGTTCGTCGTCCACGCCTACCAGGCGCTCCGTCAGACTTAGCCTGCGGCCGATCTGATGTACTTCGCCCATGTAATAATCCAATGCCAGCGCTGATTGACGCTCAGCCGCATGCAACATTACCTCATCGGTGACGAAGGGATTGCCGTCGCGATCGGCGCCTATCCAGCTGCCGATGCGTAGAAACGGCGGAATAAGCGGGGCGGCGCCCATCCGGCGCTCCAGCAAATCCTCGATTTCCGCGTAAAGACGCGGTACCTCGGTAAGGAAGGTATAACGGTAATAGGCCAGGCCGTTCTTGATTTCATCATAAACCGACAGCCGTTCCGGGCGCAGCATGCGAGTCTGCCACAGTATCTGTATGGCGCTGCGCAATCCTTCTTCGTTGTTACGCAACTCGTCGGGCGTAAGCTGCATCCGGCCACGCTCATTCAACAGATGCGCGATGGTCAACTGACAATCGAGCAGGCTTCTGCGCTGCACTTCGGTTGGATGGGCAGTTAATACGGGAGAAACTACCGCTTTGGCGAAAAACCCGGTTAATGCGGCGCCGTCGGCTCCGCTGGAGAGAACCCGATCCAGCGCCAGCGCCACGCTGCCCGCCTGAGGCGGCGACCCTGCGCGAAGATGGGACCGGCGGCGGCGATTGTGATGCAAGTCCTCGGCAATGTTGGAAAGTTGCGAAAAATGGCTGAATGCGCGCACCACCGAGACAGTAGCCTTGTTGCTCAACTGATTGAGTATCATATCGAGTTCATGCCGCGCCTTCGGATCCTGCTCGCGGCGAAAGCGAATCGCGGTTTGACGAATGCTTTCGACGAGATCGAAAGTAGGTTCGCCTTCCTGCTCGCGTAACGTATCGCCCAGCATGCGTCCCAACAGGCGGATGTCATCCTTGACCGGCCTGTCTTTATCATCGATGTGATTTTTCTCGAAACTTTCGTTTCGGGAGGGAAGAGAACTCATCATGCAACCTTTCGTGCAATGCATATGCGGGCGAACGCCCTGTGCATAATCCAGGTTAGCGCCTGGCATGCTAAAATAGCCCAACCCCGTAATTTTCTCACCATAATGCCTGATCCATACATGCCCGCAAAAATTATTATCGCTACGCGGGAAAGCGCCCTTGCCTTGTGGCAGGCAAATTTCATCCGGGAGCGGCTGGCGAAATTATACCCGCAAACTGAAATCAACATATTCGGTATGACGACACGCGGCGATCAGATACTCGACACGTCGCTCTCTAAAATTGGCGGCAAGGGATTGTTCGTCAAGGAACTGGAACAGGCGCTGGAGGATGGACGCGCGGATATTGCGGTGC
>JAKDLC010000097.1 GCA_030453055.1 Nitrosospira sp. | reverse complement strand
CTCGCGACAAGGCTTATGCCGAGGCGATGGAAAAGGTCTACCGGGAGTATCCGGATGACCTGGAGGCCGCATCCTTTTTTGCGCTGGCCTTGCTCGGCAGCGTCCGGTCGGAAGACCCCGCCGGGTTGCGGACGCGGATAAAGGCGGGTGCAATCGCGCTCGCGGTCGCCCGCAAAGAACCCGATCACCCCGGCGCCACGCATTACATCCTCCATGCGTTCGATGATCCTGTCCATGCCATCCTGGCCCTCCCGGCTGCGGAACGCTATGCTGACATCGCGCCCGGCGCACCCCATGCCGAGCACATGCCCTCTCACATTTTTCTGCAACTCGGGATGTGGCCGGAAGCCGCCTCGACGCTGGAAGCGTCATGGGATCGGAAGAATGATCTTCCCGCCAGCAAGCGCGACTATCACAGCCTGTACTGGCTGCATTATGTCTATTTACAACAGGGCCGCTATGATAAGGCGGAAGAATTGCTTGCCTTGATGCAAAAAAGCCTGGCTGAGATTCCCGAAGATGCGAAGGTTTCTCTGGGCTACGCGACTTTGATCTACTCCGCCATGGCCGCCGCTTTCATTGTCGAAACCAGGCGTTGGGATTGGGCGACAAAGCTGATTGATCGGCTTCAGCGAAACAGCGCGCACTTCATCGATGCTATCGAGCGAAATCCCGGTCCTTACCAGGGGCTGGCCAAGTATGTTCAGGCGCTATGGATATTCACGCGTGGCATGGTGGCGGCACACGAGAACTCGCCGGATGCGCAAAAGAGTATCGATGCATTACAGGCGATGGCGCAGGGAGCCGGCACAGGGGACCTGCCCGGTATCGGCATACCCCTGTCGAAGATACTGGAGATTCAAAGGCTGGAGATCGAGGCGGTGGCAAGCGTGTCAAAAGGCAAACTGGGCGAAGCGATCAGAAGTATGAAGAAAGCGACGGCCGTGGAGGAATCGTTGCCGCCTCTGCCGGGACCGCCTCCACTGATCAAGCCCCCGCATGAATTGTTCGGTGAAATCCTTTTGCAGGCGGATCGCCCCGCGGAAGCTGAAAAGCAACTCGAGACAGCGCTTCTGCGGCACCCCAACCGGGCGCGTTCCTTGCTGGGCGCGGCGCGCGCCGCCGCGCGGCAGGGAGATCGCGAGAATGCCATCGACGCCTACTCGCGGTTCCTGCACCAATGGCGGCTGAGTGATGCAAGCCTGCCGGAACTGCAAGAGGCGCGGAATTACTTGAAACAAGCCAACGCCTATTAATACGTATTTCTGAAATGGAGAAATAACATGACTATTGAAATAACCAAAACACACGACGAAGCCCAAATTCGCGGGACGATAGACGCCCGGGCGGGCGCGATCCGCAACAAGAACCCAGAGGGGGTCCTACCAAATTTCAGCGAAGACTCCGTGGGTTACTTCGTCGAAACGCCACTCCAACAGTCGCCGCTCCGAGAGGATTTGGCAGGCTGGTTCGCAACGTGGAGCGATCCGATTGGCTATGAAATTGGCGACCTGAAAATCACGGTCGGGGGTGATGTCGCCTACTGCCATAGTTTGAACCGATGGACCGGATCAAGAACCGATGGCACGCACACCGACATTTGGTTTCGCGAGAGTCTCTGCTTCCGGAAGATCAACGGTCGATGGCTCATTACGCACATACACGAATCAGTCCCCATGTATATGGACAGCAGCCTCAAGGCTGCGATCGATCTTAAGCCATAGGGCTCACTGAGGCACACATGAAATACATGCTGCTGATTTACCTTGATGAGCTCTCGTTGAGCGAGACGGAACGGGAAGAATGCTACATGGAGTCTACCCAACTCGCGCAACAGATCAAATCGAACGGACAGTATCTGGCCGCCAACCCCTTGTATCCGACGGCAATGGCGACCAGCGTACGGGTGCGCGATGGCAAGCGGCTCGTGACCGACGGCCCGTTCGCGGAGACGCGCGAACAACTGGGCGGATACTTCCTGATCGACGCCAGCGATCTCGACGAGGCGATCAGCATCGCCGCACGAATTCCCATGGTGCGCAAGGGCACTGTCGAGATCCGGCCGGTGATAGAGATTGCGGGCCTGCCGGCTGATTAGTATCCGCGGGGATGGAAGCAGTCAAGGAAGAACTCGGTCGGGCACGTGGACTGACAAGGAAGCGCCGATAAACTACGAAAACACAGGAGATGACCATGAAAATGGAACCACAGAAAGAACACGGGTGGCTGCAAGAGCTTGTGGGTGAATGGGTCTATGAGTCCGAGTGCTCGATGGGACCCGGCCAGCCGCCGGGAAAATTTGCAGGATCTGAGGGCGTGCGTTCGCTCGGCGGCCTCTGGGTGCTGTGCGAAGGCCGCGGCGAGATGCCTAACGGAGGCATGGCGTCAACGTTGATGACGCTTGGCTATGACCCGCAGAAGAAGCAGTATGTGGGAACCTGGGTGGGATCGATGATGACCCACCTATGGGTATACGCCGGTTCGCTGGACGCAGAGGAAAAGGTGCTGACGCTCGATACCGAGGGCCCGATGTTTACCGAGGAGGGAAAGCTGGCGAAATACAAGGACGTGATCGAGGTAAAGAACCACGATCACCGGGTACTGACGTCGCACATGCTGGGCGATGACGGAGAATGGCGTCAATTTGTAACGGCAAATTATCGGCGGAAGACATAGTGACCAAAGCGCGCCATTACCGCTTTTTGCCCGGCAAATCCGCTTCGTTGTCCGCTCGAAGCGGGAAAAGCCGTCCAGAAAATCTTTAGCGGCGGACGCTTCGCGCCCGCAGCAACTACGCTCCGTCGAGTTCGACCAGTTGCTTATCGGGATATCGCTCCATTTGATATCGCAGCCATAGCCTGCTGCCGATGTGCAATGCCAGCGTATCCGCGTTGAACTGCAAAACCGGGTTTCCCATCTCACCCGTCGTTTGCCGAAAGAGTTGCAGCCACCGCTCGAACAATTCCGCGGTGAGCCCTGGCAGGGCTACGTGCTTGGGCATTGGGGCGCCCCGGAAATGGCTGGTTCCGCGCAGTTTCATGGACCAGAAATTGATCATCTGCACAAAATGCGCGTCCCAATCGGTAACATGCCCTTCAAAGATCGGACCCAGCAATGGGTCTTTTCTCGCTCTTGCATAAAAGGCATGAACCAGCCGTGAAATCTCCTCCTCGGTACACAGATCGGGATTAGGCGCCGCAAACTCCGGTTGTGACATATTCATGGTTGATCTACCGTACTGATTCACCGCAAACATGCGTTGCAGTCATGGGTTAAAAAAACCGACAGCTTCTCGGACGACAGGCTGCCAGACAGACATACAGGCTGGCTGGCCGTTAATTATAACAACATACGCACTTTAAACATACGTATATGCGACAAGTCGTCGGATTAAAGGTTCAAAGCAATGGGTGGCGCCGATGAAATTTAAAACACTCCATCCCTGGATACGCCATCATTCCTTAACATCACACGGAGCGTTTGCAGTGCTTCCAGCTGAATCTGACGCACCCGCTCACGCGTAAGCTCAAGACGCTTCGCCAGCTGTTCCAGCGTTTGAGCGTCATCACCATTGAGACCGTAGCGCTGTTCGATGATACATCGTTGTTTGTCACTTAACCGGTTCAGCCACTCCTGCACGCGATGCTTGATTTCAGACTTTTCCAGCATGAGATCGGGGCCGAGTGTTGGATCGTCCGCCATGACATCGCCGATGGACAGCGACGGATCAACGTCGAGCGGCGCGTCCAATGACATCATGCTCATGTTTAGCGACAGCATCCGCTGCACCTCTTTTACCGGGCGGCCCAGCAAATGCGCAACGTCGTCCGCCTTGGGTTCCTTGCCGCTATGCGCTTCCAGGTGGCGAGCCGCCTGCAGAACGATGTTCAAATCCTTGATGACGTGCACCGGCAGACGAATGGTGCGCGACTGATTCATGATGCAACGTTCGATGTTTTGACGTATCCACCACGTCGCGTAAGTTGAAAAACGAAATCCCCGTTCCGGGTCGAACTTGTCCAGCGCGTGCATCATGCCCATATTGCCTTCCTCGATCAGATCCAGTAGTGCAACCCCGTGGTTGGTATAGTGTTTAGCAATATTCACCACCAACCGCAAGTTGCACTCGATCATCTTCTGACGGGCGCCCAGATCATTCTGCTTGACCAAGCGAGTCAGGACCGCCTCTTCCTTTGCGCTCAACAGGGCGTTACGGCCGATTTCGTTGAAATAGATTTGCGTGACGTCGGTCAGCAGGAAGTTGCCGAGCGTCTCGTTCCCGACTCTGGATGGCGTTTCCTCGGAAACCTCGGATGATACATCCCGCTCCGCCGACTCATTGTCAAGCGGTTCGTCATCGTCGGGATATACGCGTTGACTCATCCGGGCATCCTGGGCAAATGTTTCAGTGGATCCACCGGTTTTCCATTCTGGCGAATTTCGAAGTGAAGCCTGACCAGACCGCCGTCGCTGGTTCCCATCTCAGCGATTTTCTGTCCCTTGGCCACCGTTTGCCCCTCCTTGACCAGAAGTTTGTTGTTGTGAGCATAGGCGCTGAGATAAGTGTTGTTATGCTTAATGATAATGAGCTTGCCATAGCCGCGCAATCCCGCGCCGCTGTATACCACTTTGCCCGCTGCGGATGCCGAAACCGCCTGTCCCGGCTTGCCTGCAATATCAATACCTTTGGTGCTTTCCGAGAAACCTTCCAGCACCCTGCCTTTGGCGGGCCAGATCCAATCGACGTGATCACCCCCATGGATCGCTTCCGCCGCGGGCGGTCCGGGGCCAATCCCGGTATCGACATTTTTTCCGGCCGGTAAGTCAGCCTTTAGCGCCACCGTCGGTGGTGCGTCCGCCAATCCCTTCAACTGCTCGACGGCCTGTTCCGAATAGGGTAGCTTGAACGCCACAGGTCCAACTTTGAGCTTATCGGTATTGGCCAAATGCCTTTCTCCGAATGGCGGTACGTTAGGCGTAGCCATTTCGGCCGAAGAAGGCAGCATCGGGTCAGGCAGGGAGAAAAGTGTCGGTTCAGAGGATTGTGCCGGTTGAGAAGGTGGATATAGATTAAGTTGCTGACCGATATGGATGCCGCCGGAATCCTCGATACTATTCCACTGCGCCAAATCCTTTTGATCGATGCCATGGTTCAGCGCAATGCTGTAGAGCGTGTCGCCGGCCTGTACGGTGTAGAACTCGGGCCGCATATCGGGTTGGCTAATAATCTTTTGGGACTCCACCGCGGCGCCGTCGATCATCGGCGTGCGATTCCAGGTAGACGCACAACCCGCAATCAACAGATAAAGAATGAGAAGCGAACCATAGTATGCCGAAGAAAAAAGCCTCTCTTGGAGGGATGTAAGCCGAGCGTTTATATAGCCACCCTGAAGGTATTTGCCGTTATTCGAACGGCCCTGCTCGGTTCTTTTATCCCTCATTTCTTATCTCTTCGTATTTCGTTCCGCATCGCTTAATCTCTAAAGATACCCGGCAGCATCGATACGAACCTGACCTCATCCAGTATTGTCTCAGTGTAGCCCTGTGAGTTATGTTCGATAACGCACAGAAACTGCTCCTGACTTCCTTTAGGAAAAACCATTCTACCACCAACCGCTAATTGCCCAAGCAATGACGGAGGAATATGCGCGGTCGCGGCGGTGAGAATAATGCCGTCAAATGGCGCAAATTCCGGCAGTCCGAGCAGGCCATCGGCATGCTTCAGGCGAACATTGTTGAGACGTAGTTCCCGCAGACGGGTGCGGGTACGAGTCAGCAATGGCCCGATGCGTTCGATCGAATAGACTTCTCGTGCAAGCTGTGCCAGTATGGCTGTCTGGTAGCCGCAGCCCGAGCCGATTTCAAGTACTTTGCCGAGACTAGCGCCTGCGCGTAGCAGCTCACTCATACGCGCTACCATAAATGGACTGGAAATGGTCTGCCCGAAATTGATCGGCAGGGCAATGTCATCATAGGCGCGACTGGCCAGGACTTCTTCAATAAAGATGTGACGAGGTACCGCGTTCATCGCCCCCAGAACCACTTCATCGACGATACCCTGCTTGCGCAGACGCTCGGTCATGCGCACACGGGTACGCTGCGAAGTCATGCCGATTCCGGAATGATGAGTATGCAAACTAAAATACCTTGAACTTGAACAGATGATTTTTAACCCGGATGTTTCATAAATTCGCGTGATGATTGCGCAGGATTTTGTTTTGTAGGGAGGTTTTGTGAAGGAGTGGCGTAGTTATTCATACGCCCGACTGAGCAAAATTCCCATACGAAACAAAAGACCAGCAAGGGCGCGCGTCAATTTATGGAACATCCGGGTTAACCATGCAGCACAATGTGAGCTGCGTTACTGCTACTTCAGCCACTGTTTTACCGCATCCAACTGCCCATATCGGGTCAGGTCGATTTGTAACGGTGTTACCGATACGCGCTTACACTCGATCGCAAGAAAATCCGTACCCTCGCCGGCATCCTGGGCGGGGCCCGCGGCACCCACCCAGTAAACTGTTTCGCCCCGCGGGCTCTGAGATTTGACTACCGCTTCGGCCTTGTGACGGCGGCCAAGCCGGGTTACCTCTATGCCTTGCAATTCGTCATAGGGAACATCGGGTACGTTGACGTTGAGCAATACCGGCCCCTGGAGTTTGTCACCTTCAAAGCGTTGCACCATTTCTGTTGCGATACGTGCGGCGGTGGCAAAATTTCCGGCGGAAAAACTGGCGAGAGAAATAGCGAGAGAAGGGATACCCAGCAAAAAACCTTCGGTAGCGGCGGCTACTGTTCCGGAGTAAACCGTGTCGTCGCCCATGTTGGCGCCATCATTGACGCCGGATACGACCATGTCGGGTAATGTGTCCAGCATCCCCGTAACCGCCAAGTGCACGCAATCCGTGGGTGTGCCATTTACGTAGTAAAAGCCATTATGGGATTTGCGCAGATGGAGCGGGCGGTCCAGCGTCAGCGAATTACTGGCGCCGCTTCGGTCGCGCTCCGGTGCGACCACGATGATATCCGCGATAACGGAAAGCGCTTCCGCAAGACAGGTCAATCCCGGCGCAAAATACCCGTCGTCGTTGCTGAGCAATATGCGCATTCGATTCGAACAGTACCCAGGTGATTTTGTTACTTATCAGGGGCAAGCATACGCTTAAAAACCAATCGACTTGCGGATCTGATTGGTCGGGGCGAGAGGATTTGAACCTCCGACCACTTGCACCCCATGCAAGTACGCTACCAGGCTGCGCTACGCCCCGAACGTGGAATTATAACAACAAGCCAGGAGGTAAGGAATCTCTATTGATA
>JAKDLC010000096.1 GCA_030453055.1 Nitrosospira sp. | reverse complement strand
CTGGCCGGCGATGGGGGTGCCGTTGAGACGTGTCTTCATGGTGCCGTCGACGGCCGTGATCGGCAAGGATGAAACGAATTCGGGCATCACCGGGCTCTGGAACGCCGTCAGCAGAAGTTTCCCCAGGTGGCCTGCGCTGATGCGCTCGTTGCGCGATAAACCCGAGCCATTTTCTATGATCAACTCAGGGAAATGCAATTGTCTGGACGCGAGCCATTGCCTGATCGCGGCGTTTGATTTGGCGAGAGTGGCAGGCATATTCGCACTGGCTGCGCCGTTGGCTATCCCGGCAAAACCGGTAGGACCAGTAGGCGCTGTGGCCGCGCCGGTGGCTACGCCCAGGGCGAGATAAAGTTGTCGTGCGGAAATATTGTTACTGAATTTATTGATGTCCCGAACGATTTCGGCGAGGGGAGGAGATTGATGGATTTCCAGCGGCAGTATTCCTTCCGGCGCCGTGCCAATACGCACTTTGCCACGAAATACCCCCCCTTGTTCTCCCCATAATTGCCTGAACAGGCCGAAAGTATAAGTGGGACTATCGTGCAGGCCGAGAAGCAGGGTTTTTTCGCCGCAGTCCACGGAATAGGCGCCGTTAAGCCCGACCGATGGTCGACTGGCGCCGTTCATGCCGGTGCGAATATCGGCCCTCAGCGTGTCGTGCCAGTCATCACATTTGCCGCCGGTAAGTTTCAGGTTATTGCTGATATCAAGGGATTCCGGCAGGGGGTCAACGACGATTCGGACGGTTTTGCTCTCGGATAGAGGGATCAGGCGCAGCGCCAGCGTCCGGTAATTTACCAGCAGTGCTTCGGGTAATATGTTGTAAGCGCGATAGGGCTTGCCATCAAAAGCCGCCGGGTCGCCGATGGGCACATCGAAATAGCCGTTATCCAGCACCAGATCTCCGGTGATTTCCCGCAGTCCGGTCTGGCGCAGGCGGCGGACGAGTAGCCAGAAATTTTCCAGATTGAGTCTGGGATCGCCATAACCCTTCATCACCAGGTCGCCCTGCAGGGTGTCGCCGTTCAGAGCGCCGTTAGCATACAACTCGGTCTTCCAGGTGTGGGCTGGTCCCAGCAGTTCCAGTCCGGCGAAAGTCGTGAGCAGCTTCATCACCGATGCCGGATTCATTGCTATGCCGGCGTTGGCGGCGAGCAGCGGCTTGGCCGCGCCGATTTCATGGACATAAATCCCGACGGCGGATTTGGGGATGCCTGCCTGTTTGAGCGCCTGACTGACCAATGGCGGCAGGTTATGTGAAAATGCGGGCAGCGATGCGGCGGCAAGTGCAAGACACAGGACAATCGCTATCCTGAATCCGGCAGTTGACCGCTTATTTCTTTTGCGCATCAAGGGCTCGCAAAGTTCCCGCTACCAGAAAATCCATCTCCTGCTCGTCGATGATATATGGGGGCATGAAATAGACGGTGTTACCCAGTGGGCGCAACAATAATTCCTGCTTGAGCGCCGCCTGGAAAAACTTTCCGGCAAAAGCCGGGTCAATGGTTTCCACTTCGAACGCCCAGATCATGCCGCAGTTGCGGAAGTTTCTCACCTTGGGATGAGATGCGAGCGGCTGCGCCGCATGGTTAAGATGGGCTGCTTTGGCGCGGTTGGTTTCAATGATAGGATCCTGCTCGAAAATATCCAGTGCAGCCAGCGCGGCGCGGCAGGCGAGTGCGTTGCCTGCATGCGTATGGGAATGCAAAAAGCCGCGTGTGATTTCATCGTCATAAAACGCCTGATAAACCGCATCGGTGGTCATCACCACGGAAAGCGGCAGATAGCCGCCGCTCAAGCCTTTCGCCAGGCACAAAAAATCAGGGACGATGTTCGCCTGCTCGCAGGCGAACATCGTCCCTGTCCTGCCAAAGCCGACCGCGATTTCATCGGCGATCAAATGTACCTGGTACTTATCACATAGCTTTCTCGCAAGTTTTAGATAATCGGGATGATACATGCCCATGCCCGCCGCGCCCTGCACGAGCGGTTCGACGATGAGCGCCGCGGTTTCGGCATGGTGTTCGGCCAGATGCGCTTCCAGCGCGGCAGCGGCGCGTAGCGCGTAATCCCTGGCGGACTCACCCGCGGATGCATGACGCCAGTCCGGAGTGAGAACGTGCGCGCTGTGGCGCAGTAGGGGAGCATACTGATCCCTGAACAGCGCTACATCGGTAACCGACAATGCGCCCAGCGTTTCACCGTGATAGTCGTTTTGCAGGCTGACAAAACCATTTTTTTCAGGATGACCGCTATTGCGCCAGTAATGAAAACTCATTTTCAGGGCAATTTCGATTGCCGATGCGCCGTCGCTGCCATAGAAGCAATGGCCGAGCTGGCCCGATACGAGTTTGCTCAGACGCTCCGACAACTCCACCACCGGTTCATGCGTGAAACCGGCCAGCATGACATGCTCCAGTTTATCGAGCTGGTCGCGGATGGCTGCATTGATGCGGGGATTGGCGTGGCCAAACAGGTTGACCCACCAGGAGCCGATCGCGTCGAGGCAGCGTCCGCCCTCGAAGTCGTATAGCCACACGCCTTCGCCGCGAGCGATGGGAACGAGTGGCGACATTTCGTGCTGTTTCATCTGGGTGCATGGGTGCCACACCGCCTTCACGCTGCGTTCCGGTAAGTATTTATTGCCCATTGATTTAATGCCTATGAACCATTCTCAGTTCGGCGCTTAGGTAGGATGGGTGAAGCGTAGCGTAACCCATCAAAACCCAAATTGAACAACACATCAAACCATGATCAAATGATGGGTTGCGCTTCACTCCACCCATTCTATCTATGCTGTGTTCCATTGTCGGATTACGCTTTCGCTAATCCGACCGACAAAACTGTCTCGCAACCTGCCTCGCCATCATCTCGCGTCCTAATGGATTATCTGGGTTTAAGGAAATCGACTGCAAAAGCGTCCGACCGATTCATATTCCGCTTTTTTTTTCACTTCGAATTTCCGAACTAGCGTGTTATTCCCCGTTTGTTTTCCCCATGGTTAGCGCGCCGTTCGCTTGATAATCCTGTCAACACTTCGCAACAGGACGCGTCATGGCGGACGGACCGAACAAACAGGATAACGATCTCAAGGAAGACGTTCATCCGGGATGGCGTGTTGATGCGGGAGGCTTTACGCCCGATAACCGAATGGCATGCTTGTGCGGATAACCGCGCCCTGTACTTTGGTACGATGGACAAAACGCTTGAATTATGCAGGTCACCCATGCAGGAGGCATTTCATTGTACTTTAGTACGATGGACAAAGCGCTTGAATTATGCATTTCATTGTACTTAGGTACGATGGACAGAACACTTGAATTAGGCATTTATTGTACTTCAGTGCAATGGACGAGGGGCTTGCAGGTTTCCTAGAATGATATCGCAGTATGTAGGAAAAGAGTCTCCGCCGTATTCTGGTGGATTTTTATTTTAACGACATAAAGTAAAGGAAATCATCATGAAAGAAATCATACAAGGCGTGAAGCAGTTTCTGAACGACGAAGAAGGCGTGACCGCCATTGAATACGGTCTGATCGCAGCCCTGATCGCAGTGGCGATTATCGGTGGAGTGCAATTGGTCGGCGGTAGTTTGAGCACCACATTCGGCACTGTCTCCACTAAACTTACGACGGCAGGGGGAGGGTAAGAAGAAACCTTCACTAAAGTTGCCAGGCGCGTGGTCTTCTCCGGCCACGCCTGGCAGTCGTAATTGGAGTTCCATGCACCGCCCGGCCTCTTACTCGGGGCCGGGCGGCGCTTAAGCGGAATGATTGAATGATTTCATTTAACATCGGGTTTTTGCTGCTGCTGCTGCTTTCCGCAGCCTGGCACGATATCCGCAGCCACCGTATCCCGAACGTCCTGGTTTTCCCCGGTGCGGTGGTAGGGGTGCTGTCGAATGCCATGCTGCCGCAGGAAATGGGCGGGCTGGGCGTTCTCGATTCGCTGGCGGGGCTGGGAGTCGGCCTGGTGTTGCTGCTGCCACTTTACCTGCTGCGCGCCATGGGCGCCGGGGACGTGAAGCTCATGGCCATGACCGGTGCCTTTCTGGGGGCGCGCGGCGCGATCAGCGCACTGCTGTGTGTCCTGCTTGCGGGCGGCGTGCTGGCGCTGGGGGTCGCGTGGCGTCAGGGCAAGCTGCGCGGGCTGTTGTATAACCTCAAAATGCTGCTGTTCATCGGCGCGGCCGGGGGGTCAATGAGGGATCTTCCCGTGGTCGGAAATCACCCCGATTCCGCAGCGGAATCGGTGGGCAAGCTGCCCTACGGCGTGGCGATCGCGGCGGGAACGATGGTGTATCTGGGCCTTGCCCATTGGGGCTGACCCGCAATAATCAATAGATTGGATTCCCGTAAAAAGCACAACACCACTAGCAGCCTGTCGGACTTGAAGAATCGAAGCGAAAAAGTGACTGGGCGAGGACAGATTTTGACGATTTTGAAGGCCAATAGTTGTTCTATTGGCCAAAAAAGCGGCGAAATATGGACCGGCCAGACACTTTTGCAGCCGATTTCCTTCAAGTCCGACAGGCTGCTAGACCGGGAATTGCTCGCCTATCTATTCCGGTTCTCCGGTTTATCTGCTCGCAAAATCCGAACCGAGTCATTGAATTATAAAGAAACAGAAACGGGGGCGAATGCCGGATAGTCCGGAAATAACTGCCGGCAAAAATGGATAATTAAATGAAGAACGTGAGAGCGATATGGATGATCGTAATCTCGCTGCTGCTGGGTCTGGCTGCGGTGGTGGCGGCGGGTAAATGGGTCATCGAGCGCGCGAGCGTGGATGCATCCTCGGTAATCATCGCCTCCCGGGACATCGATGTCGGCACACGGTTGACCCCGGATTTGCTGCAGTCGACGGACTGGCCGCGCGCCAGCACGCCGCCGGGATCTTTTCAGGATGCGAAGCGGCTCGATTCCCGTGTAGTCAAAGTCAATCTCGTGCGCGGTGAACCGCTGCTGGAATCCAAGCTGGCTCCGGAAGGCGCCATGGGCGGATTGTCCGGCGTGATCGCGGAAGGCAAGCGCGCCATTACTGTGCGCGTGAATGACGTCGTCGGCGTCGCCGGCTTCGCGCTGCCGGGAAACAAAGTGGACATTCTGGTCAACACCAAGGATGAAAGCGACAAGCCCATTTCCAAGATCGTGCTGGAGCAGATTCTGGTATTGGCGGTGGCCCAGGATCTCGGTCGTGACGAAACCAAAGCCAAAGTGGTCAATGCCGTCACCCTGGAAGTGACCCCGGAGCAGGCGGAAAAACTCGATCTGGCGCGCAGCGTCGGCACGCTGTCGCTGGCGCTGCGCAACCAGATCGATAAGAGCCCGGGCACGACGGACGGGGTGCGCACCCGGGATCTGCTGAGGCTGCGTGCCGAAACCGGAACGGCGTTCCCCTCCCGCAGCAAGCCTGCTGCACCGAAGCCGACGGTTGAAATCATCAGAGGCATACACAAAACCGAAGCAAAACTGGCGGCAAAGGAAACCCGATGAAAATGCGCCAACCCATGGACAGATACCCTGTCTCCCCTGCGGTAAGGCATATTTTCCGGCAAGGCGTCCATTCGCATTTACTCCCTTTGCCTGCTTTACGCCCGCTACTCCATCGTGGCAGCCCGCTCCCGGCGTTTCTCCGCCTTTTGGCGACGACGCTGTGCGCCATTGTTGTGCTGACGGCGGGCGTTCCCGCTGCAACAGCCCAGATGATTGCAGCAGCCAGGCCGCCCGAGGCGTTGCCGGCGGCGGCCACCGGCATGAATGTGACATTGGGCAAATCGGCCCTGCTCAGATTGACGGCGCCGGTCACGCGCTTATCGGTGGGTAACCCGGAGGTGGCTGATGTGATGCTGATCAGCCCGCGCGAGATCTATGTGCTGGGCAAGACCATCGGGACGACCAATATCATTCTGTGGACCCGGGGCGGGCAGACCACGGTCATCAACGTGACCGTCATCATGGATGCGGCGGCGGTACAAAGCAAGCTGCAGGAACTCATGCCTGACGAGAAAAGCATCAGGGTAAGCGCGGCAGGGGATTCGCTGGTGCTGTCCGGCACGGTATCCGATACCCTGAAGGCGGACCGGGCGGTAGCGCTGGCGGATGCTTATGTGCGCGCTGCCGTCGGCATCCAGAGCGGCATGCAACGTGGCGGCGCGCAAGGCGGCCCCCTGGGAGGCGCCCAGGCTGGCGCCCAGGGAGGCACGCAGGGCGGCGGACAAAGCGGCGAACCACAGGGCGCCGGTCAGGGACTGGGCAGTATTCAGGTCGTCAATCTGCTCCAGGTGGGTAGCAACCAGCAGGTGATGCTGGAAGTAAAGATAGCGGAGATCGACCGGAAGGTCGCGGAAAAACTCGGTTTTGACTTCCAGCGAGCGGTCAGAAAAGCCGGAAGCGCCTGGACGCAGATCATGACCGGCATCATCGGCGGTGCGCCGGGCATGCTGTTCCAGTCCAGAGGTACGCCGGATATAGGAGACTCTTTTCTCATCGATGCCGAGAAAAAAGACGAACTGATACAGATTCTGGCCGAGCCCAACATCGTGGCGATCAGCGGCCAGGAAGCGAGCTTCCTGGTGGGAGGCGAAGTCATGATTCCCGTTCCCCAGTTTGCCGGCGTGATTACGCTTCAGTCGAGGCAGTTCGGTGTGGGGCTGCGGTTTACGCCGACCGTGCTGGAGGAAGGGCGGATCAACCTTCTGGTATCCCCGGAAGTGACGGAACTGG
Organism: Nitrosospira sp.; assembly: GCA_030453055.1. Lineage (GTDB taxonomy): Bacteria > Pseudomonadota > Gammaproteobacteria > Burkholderiales > Nitrosomonadaceae > Nitrosospira. The sequence continues at coordinate 641 of JAKDLC010000096.1, read as the reverse complement.
TTAAATTCGACACCATCGCCACCACCGGCGTCGGCGGGGTGCTGGCGGTGCCGACCTTCACCACCCGGCGCGTATCGACCACCGTGCAGTTGCGCGACGGTCAGTCGCTTGCCATCGGCGGACTGCTGCAGGACAACATCAAGGAAACGGTCAAGCGCTTCCCGGTGCTGGGAGAAATTCCAATACTCGGCGCCCTGTTCCGCAGCAGCGATTTCCAGAAAAATAAGACGGAGCTGATGGTCGTGGTGACGCCCCGCCTGATAAAACCGCTCCAACCGGATTACGCGCTGCCGACCGACGCTTTTACTCAGCCCGACCGGCCGGAGTTCCTGTTCGAAGGAAGGATGGAAGGCTCATCTAAAGATACGCCCTCAGGCGGTATGCCCGCATCAGGATATCCGCCCCAGACCGAGCCCTTGAACAACCCTGCCGGTGCCGGCGGCTTTCAGATGAAATGAGGAGATGGCCAGCATGAAAACGACATCGAAAAAGAATATTCCGGGGTGGCTGACCGCGGCTCTGGCAGCAGCGCTGACCGCAGCTTTGACCGCATGTGTACCGACCCTCCCCAGGCTGGACGCGGAATTCGGCGCTGCCGTGAACATGGCCAGAGCCCGGCAGACCGCCAATCCCCATGCGTC
>JAKDLC010000095.1 GCA_030453055.1 Nitrosospira sp. | reverse complement strand
CCGTGTCGATGAGCTGTAACGACTTGTGTTGCATCAATCGAGTCTGACCCTATCGCTGCTCTATCGCTGCTGCTATCAATCGAGTCTGACCCTATCGCTGCTTGCGCTGCTTGTGCGTTTAGAAAGGGTGAGGGGGTTCCCGTTCATGCGTCAGCTTCCCAGCAGTGTGATGCCGAGCGTACTCCCGGCGGTGCGCAGTTCCTGATCGAGCGTGGCCAGCGGCAGATCGAGGCGCCGGGCCAGTTCCAGATACACGGCATCGTAGAGGGTGAGTCCGCAGCGTTCGGCCAGACGCAGCGTCGCCGACCAGGCAAAGGTATCGGTATCCGGATCGATCGTCATATTGAGCAGTGCGAGGTCAGTGAGGGCGGCATCGCGGAACTCCGCGCTGATGCGCCCCCGCTGGACGCTACCTTGCAGACTATTGGCGACTTCAAGGCGCCAGAGCGACGGTACCCATGCGCCGGCGACGGTAACGCGATCTAAAACCTGTTGCGTGGCAGGGGTTAGCTCGTCGCTATAGAGCCAGGCCAGCGTGACCGAACTATCGAGCACCAAGCTCACGCACGGCCTTCATCGCGATAGGCTTTCCATTCTTGCCAGTCGAAGCCACCAAGTTTGAGCGCAGCGGCCCGGGCACGGATGCGCTTGGCAGCGGCCACCGCCTTGCTGGGGTCGTGAGCGGCGGTATTGGAAATCAGCCGGGCCACGGCTTTGCCGTGCCGGGTGATAAGAACCTCTTCACCGTTCTCGACCCAGTCGAGCAAGGTACCGAGTTTGTTCTTGGCCTCGAAGGCACCGACTTCACGCATTGCTCTTCCATTATGATATAAGCTAGATGTACAATCTAGCTTATATCATAAACACCCGTCCCGATCAATAACAAAAACACCTACCCTATCTCTCATATTAGTGAATGATAACGTCCTTTATCATTCATAAACTTGTGGCCGAATTGCGCCACTACTTTTTACAACTCTTCACATCCTCGGTAACCGATTTCCCGTCTTTGAGCAAGACGGTTTGCCTGATTATCTTGCAGTCCTGATTCTGCTGTGCCCCCTGTTCCGATGGCACGACTTCCGCCTTGCCCTTCAAGCCGCTGTCTGGATTGCTGAAAGTCTGCGTCTCGCCGGTATAGAACGCCGCTTGTGATGCCTGCGCCATTTTTTGTTTATCCTCCTCTCCAAGGTAGCTCCCGAGCTCGGAGCCTACGTAATAACCCGCCACACCTCCGGCGACAGCGCCCAGGATGCGGCCCGCTGTGCCTCCTCCGAGAGAGCTGCCAAGATAGCTCCCCCCAATAGAGCCGGCGACGCTACCGAGTATTGCGCCGAAGCGTCTCGTTTGCGCTGTTTCGCATGCCGCCAGGAGCATGACCAGCGCGATTATCGTCAACCGCGTGATCCCTGCGTTAGAGTTTGATGCCTGATCCATGATATTTTCCTCCAGATGCTGAGCTATATTAACGAAAATGTATGCAGCCGGATGACACAATTGACAACCCCCTGCTCTACAGATAAATTCCCATTTCTAAACGATTGGTTGGAAGAATTGCAATGAAAATAAAGAGAATGATTTGTCTGGGATTGCTCCTGGCTGTGCTGCCCGCGCTCTCGGGTTGCTGGTATCTGGTTGCCGGAGGCGCTGGCGCCTATGGCGGATACAAGATGAAAGAGAAAGGCTACACGCTACGGAACCCCATTGCCAAGGAGAAGAGTAGTCCACAACCGTCCAAATAGACTGGCAGCATAAGGATGTAAATGCCGCACCTCTATACCGCTGTATGCGCCACACTTCCGCTATGGAGCGTGCCGCTCGTTCTTTTACTCCGCTTCTCCACCCCGATAGTTGTTGCACAAGTTCCCGCTTGCCTTACTGAAGGGCCTTACCCATTCATTAAAGCCCGTTATTTCTGATCCGCCTGTTTCCACTCGCTTGCCTGTTGCCGCGCTTCGGCGATTTGCTCCGGCGTCATGAGTTTTTCCATAAGCGCACTATTCTTTTTTGCATCCTCATAACCCGCCGCGCTGGCGATGTTGAACCACTTTTCCGCTTCGACGAAGTCCTGTTTAACGCCATTGCCTTTATAGTACAGAACCCCCAGATTGGTTTGCGCCCCCGGATGCCCCTGATCGGCCGCCTTGCGATACCAGGCCATGGCTTGCTGATAATCCTGTGTAACACCCTGGCCACTGTCGTACTTTACGCCCAGACTGTATTGTGCTCTGGCGTAGCCTTGCTCGGCCGCCTTGCGATACCAGGTCAAGGCCTCCTGTTCGTCCTTGTTAATGCCTCGGCCCTCATCGTACCTTACGCCCAGGTTGTATTGCGCATCCGCATCGCCCTGCTCCGCGGCTTTGCTATACCAGGTAACGGCCTTGTGGTCGTCCTGCGCAACGCCTCTGCCTGTCGCGTACATAACACCGAGATTGAATTGAGCGGGGGCATACCCCTGCTCTGCCGCCTTGCGATACCAGGATAAAGCCTCCTCGTCATCCTGTGTAATCCCCCGGCCTCTGGCATACAGGACACCGAGTTTGAATTGTGCTCTTGGATTTCCCTGTTCCGCGGCTTTGTCATACCAGGATGCGGCCTGTTGATCGTCCTGCGCAACGCCTTGTCCTTTAGCGTACGCTATTCCCAGGTTGTATTGCGCATCCGTATTCCCCTGTTCGGCGGCCTTGCCGTACCAGGAGACGGCCGCCTGATCGTTCTGCGCAACCCCCCGGCCTTTCGCGTACAGAACGCCAAGCGCGTATTGCGCATCGGCGTATCCCTGCTCCGCGGCTTTACGATACCAGGACGCCGCTTGCCGGTCGTCCGGCGCAACCCCTTGACCCTTGAGATACATGAAACCTAAAATGGATTGCGCCGCAGCGTGTCCCTGCTCAGCAGCCTTGAGATACCAGGACATGGCCTGCTGATAGTCCTGCGGGACCCCCTGGCCTTTGAGGTACGTGAACCCTAAAACGGATTGCGCCTGAGCGTCTCCCTGCTCCGCCGCCTTGCGATACCAGATCACAGCCTGTTGGTCGTCCTGCGGAACGCCGCGGCCTTTGGCGTACATGACGCCAAGGTTGAATTGCGCGTCCGCATTTCCCTGCTCTGCGGCTTTTCTGAACGACTCCACCGCTCGGGTGTAGTCCTTGTCGAGAACGAAGTTCATGCCGTCCTCAAAGTCTCCGGCGAGAGCCGGAAAAGTCAGAAAAATCAGCAATACCAGCGCCAACCCCGCTATCGCCGGTCCGGCTATTGTCATGGGTACCGATAAACGCATCATTTAATCACCATGACTCGTCCAGCCCTGCACTGTTTTTTTGTATGAGCGGATGATCGTCCAGTTCCAGTACCCGTAGTCTCTCAGAAGACCGATGAAATTTAGGGGTTTATGAATCATTTGCAGCCGAGCAAGCTTTCAGTTTCTCCCATGCTATGTCACCGCGGTATTTGCTCCCGTTTAGTGTGGCGACTACCGTTGCATCGTCGGTTCTTTTTATCATCAAAACGAACGAATAACCAGGGCCCGCTTCGGGGCTTTGCTTATATGCATAAACCTTGGGTACCGGCGGCGCATAGCTCACCACCGCATCAGGATTCGCGGGGGAGTTGCGCGCATAGGTCCCCGGTAATAAGCCAAGCGGATAGGCGTAAATCTCCGTTGCCTCGATATCCGGATATCTCCGTATGTCGTATTGCAGTTCGGTGATTATCCACCGGCTATCCGATTGCATGCTGTTCACGACGCAACGTGCGAGAGCGGCGTGATTTCCAGTGAACTTCGCCCCATAAGTTCGAGTTTGATCGTCTAGGCCGACACCCGCACACGCTGATAATAGCAGAGCTGAAATGACAAATATCCTGTTCATGGCTTAGCCTCCAATTCCTAAATCCGGTAGTAGCGGTCTCACCCGGAAGGTGAGCGTCAAATAATACGAAATATTGTTATTAATCATAACGCTTATCTATTAAATGAGCGGTCAACTACCGGATTTAGGATCATGGTTTCCGGTGCGTGCGGAATGAGAATCAGGCGCATATCGGTGCATCGGTTCGGGCGGCCCGGCGCCGGATAGTTACTTTCATGGATCATTTATGGCACGCCCAATGGCGTCAATGGGCAGCCAATGATAAGCTCAATGGTAGCCCAATTGTAGCAATAGCGAGGCATATCTTTAACGGATTCGATCCATGCCCGGATTTTCCAAAGGGCGTACCCGCATCCCGGACGATTCAGACATTCATCTGAGTGAGCGAGGCGGGGTGCGCATGCTTCATCTTGGTAACAGCATGGTGCAAAGCGCCATGAGGCTGGCTGCGCCCAATGATCTGGAACTGACCTACACCCGATGCATGATGGGGTTCATGCTGTTTCATCCCCGCCCTGAAAATATTCTGATGATTGGCCTGGGAGGCGGGTCGCTGGCAAAATTCGTATATCATCGGCTGCCGCAAACAAAAACTACTGTGATCGAAATCAATCCGCAAATTGTGGGGATGGCGCGCAATTGGTTTTTCGTGCCGGCCGATGACGAACGCCTGCAAGTCATAATCGCGGAAGGGGGAGAATATATCGCCAGCCATCCTGCCAGCGCGGATGTGCTGATGATTGACGGCTTCGACGAAGGCTGCCAGGTTTCCTCGCTTTGCAGCCAGGATTTTTACAATCACGCCTGCGAGGTATTGAAGGGAAAGGGTATGCTGGTGGTTAATCTGCTCAGCAGAGACAAGGGAGTCCACGATTATTTGACACGAATCGAGAATAGTTTCGCCGGCCACGTTATAACAATGGCGGCGGAGACGCGCGGCAACCTGATCGCTTTCGCATTCAAGCGCAGCCCCGGCAAACTGGTTTGGGAAGATCTAAGAGAGCGTGCAAAGAAACTTGAAACGGAATTTGCCCTGCCGTTCTCGGAATTCGTCAAGAAACTACGCAGAAGAAATCCTTCTGAGTGATGTTTCCGTACGGTTTTCAGTAGGGCGGTTGCGCCATGCTTTACCCATCCTACATAAGCTGGTATAATTGTATATTACGCAAGTTCGTAAGTTAATGGTGGGAATGAACAATGCGCAAGAACAAAGAGAGAGGGAAAATCAGCCGATGAAGCTGTACGAATCCGAGCACACCAAATTCATGCGTGAATTGTTCGAGAAAAACCCGCAACTGGCGGAGGATCAGAAAGAAGCGCGCGCCATCTGGTGGGATAAGAAACTGGACAGGGACGAACGCCGGCGCTTCAAGGATTCGAACGTGCCGCAGAAGGGGTATGTTTACTTCGGAAATAACGCGCCTGTAAAAACACCGGATTGATCCGCGAAATATCCCGCTAAAATCACAGCGCTTCGAACACCCCCGCGGCGCCCATCCCGGTGCCGACGCACATCGTGACCATGCCGTACTTTTGATTGTGCCGACGCAGGCCATGCAGCAGTGTGGCGACGCGGATGGCGCCGGTTGCGCCCAATGGATGCCCCAACGCAATCGCGCCCCCTAGCGGATTGACTTTCGCGCGATCCAACCCCAGGTCGTTGATGACCGCGAGACTCTGGGCGGCGAAAGCCTCGTTCAATTCGATCCAGTCGAGATCGTCCTGATTCAAGCCAACCTGTTTCAAGGCTTTGGGTATCGCCTTGATCGGGCCAATGCCCATGATCTCCGGCGGTACGCCCGCTACCGCGAATCCCACGAAACGTCCGATCGGGGTGAGATTGAAGCGCTTCAACGCCGCTTCGCTTGCCACGATCACCGCTCCCGCGCCATCGGACATCTGCGAGCTGTTCCCGGCCGTGACCGAGCCGCCGGATGCAAATACCGGTCGCAGCGTGGCGAGCGTTTTCGGATTGGTACCGGGGCGCGGGCCTTCGTCGGTATCTCTGACGACGGTCACGTCACGAACTTCGTGCGAGGCAAGATCGGGCCGTTTCTCTTCCACGGGATAGGGCGCGATTTCCTGCTTGAACTCTCCCGTTTCGATCGCTTCAAGCGCTCTTGCATGGCTGGTTACCGCAAACTCATCCTGTGCTTCCCGGCTGACTTGCCACCGCTGCGCGACTTTTTCTCCAGTTATGCCCATACCGTAGGCGATCGCCACGTTCTCGTTTCGCGCAAATATCGCCGGGTCCAAAGACATCTTGTTACCCGTCATCGGCACCATGCTCATGCTTTCGGTGCCGGCGCCGATCATTACGTCGGCTTCTCCCAGGCGGATGCGGTCGGCCGCGAGCGCCACTGCCTGCAACCCCGATGCGCAAAAACGGTTGACCGTCATGCCCGGTACGCTGTCAGGGAGTCCGGCCAGCAAAAGTCCGATACGCGCCACATTCATTCCCTGTTCCGCCTCCGGCATGGCGCAACCGGTAATCACGTCGTCGATGGCGGCCGGGTCGAGTCCTTCGCATTGCGCCATTGCCGCTTTCAATACATGTGCCAGCATATCGTCGGGCCGAACGGTTTTGAACATTCCGCGCGGCGCCTTCCCCACCGGTGTGCGTACGGCGGCGACAATATAAGCTTCCTGAGTCTGTTTGGTCATGGTATTTTCCTTTAACTCTTAGTTTCTCAGCGGCTTACCCGTCTTCAGCGTATGCTCCACGCGCGCTTGCGTCTTCTCGGTCGCCAGCAACTCTATAAACGCAGCGCGCTCGAGCCCCAGAAACCAGTTTTCATCGACCAGGCTGCCGGGCGTCAGTTCACCCCCGCACATGACATGGGCGATTTTGCTGCCGATCAGGTAATCGTGCTCGGAAATGAAGCCGCCTTCCCGCATGTTGACGAGCATGCCCTTGATGGTGGCGATGCCGGTCGAGCCGGCCACGGAAATATTGCGGGGCTTCAGCGGAGGACGATAGCCCGTTTCAGCCAGTGCGAGCGCCTGCGCCTTGGCGGCGTAAAGTAACTCAAACCGGTTCATCACAATCTGATCGGCGCGGCGCAGATACCCCAACTCCTTCGCCTGCTCCGCGCTTTTTGCCAGTTGCGCAGTGGCGACGCTCTGAAAATAATTTTTCAGCAACGGAAAAGGATCGCCGTCTTTTGCATCCTGCGATGCTCTCAAAGCAAGCTCCTTGCAGCCGCCGCCCGCAGGCACCAATCCGACACCGGCTTCCACCAGGCCGATGTAGCTTTCCATCGTGGCTACCGCGCGGTCGCAGTGCATTACAAATTCGCAGCCGCCGCCCAGTGCAAGTCCGTCCACCGCCGCCACGGTGGGAATCGTCGAGTACCTGAGATCTTGCGAAGTCTGCTGGAACTGCGCCACCATCGCTTCGATCTCGGCCAGTTTTCCCGCCATCAAGGCGTCGGCAAGATTGAGGCTGCGCGCCGCTTTGAGGACAGCGGACCGTGCCGTTTTTTTCAGTTTCTTCGCCAGCACGCTTAAAGTGGAAGGCGGCTCGCCGCTTTTCAGACGCTCCGTG
>JAKDLC010000446.1 GCA_030453055.1 Nitrosospira sp. | reverse complement strand
TTCAAGGATCGCGCCCTTGATATCCTTGATGAGTTGCTTATGATGATCGGTTTCATAGTAGCCCGCTTGGCTGAGCGGTTGTGTCAGCCCGTAATACTGCATTACTTCAACTCGCATGATCCTCTCCTGATTTTTTGTTGCGGAAATAATCTCGTATACGTGCCAGCACAATGCGGCGTGTCAGTGTCTCGCTCAGTACCTGGTCGATGAAGGCGCGATCCGGGGCCGCGAGCTTCGCCAGTGGCTGCGCCAGGTCGTCGGCAATCGCAAGCTTGGCGGCGATGATGCTGGCGAAATGGTATTCGTGCGCTTCTGCATCAAATGGCTGTTTCGGCAATTCGCCGGGCAGATTTAAGGCAGCAAGCCGGATCTCTTCCCCCGCTAGCGCAGCAATCGGCAGCTTGAGTTGATCAGCAAGTGAGCGGATGCGGTCGGCCCGCTCGCCGGCAGCGCCACGCTTGAAGGCTCTGTACCGGTTTAACGGAATCGGGCCGGACACCGGATAGTAAGGACCGGTCCGCGTACCCTCATATTCGACGTACAATTCACTGTCGAACAAGCCCCACAACAACAGCACCGTTTCGCCGGCCAGGTCAGGCTCTATCTCGTAGGCGGTACCCTCCACCGAGACGCGCGCATCGATGCCGACTTTACGCCGCTCGGGTTCACGGGCGAAACGGCAGAACTGCTCCCAGGCGCACATCTCGCGGATGCCATCCCGCGGAAAGTTGGCAAGCCAGTCCTCAATGCGAGAGTGTGGTTCAGAACGATGGTCCTGGCGGTTGTAACGCAGCAGGTAGCGCATCAGCCACTCGTTGGCCTGTTGTTCAGTTTCCGGTTTGTGGAAGTGGTACAGCGTTTCATGCGCTTCTTTCACCGTGCGGAACGGTCGTTCGACCTTTCCTTTCGAACGGGCGGTTACGCGTTCGCCATCCTTGCCGGCAGGAACATGCGTTTGCCATTCAATTCCGAGCGCCAGCATCACATTTTGGAATACACGGCTTTTAGCGACCGGTCCGTTATCGAGGTAGATCAGCATTGGCCTTCCCTGAAACGGGAATTCCGCCTCACTCTTCGGCGCCATTGCGTTGAATAGGAAACGTAGCGCGGATTCCGCATCCTCGCCATAGACGCAGTGGTATTCCTGGTAAGCCACGCCGCTACGGTCATCCACTACGCTGAATAACATCAGCGTTGGTTCGCCCTTTTCGGGATCGATCCAGTCAGGTTTCTCGATACGCTTGAGATCGGATGGCGACATGTCGAACTGCCAGCAGTCATTGCTACGCTCAGCCTGGAACCGTACAGCGGGCGGCTGCCGGCGCAGGCGGGTCTGATCAAGATGCCAGCGCGTGAGATATTCGTTGACCGTGCTGCGTGTCAGAACGCCTTGAGGCACCCGCACCGTGCCTTGCTCTGTTTCGACGCCATAGTCTTCCAGCAGCTCGATTGCGCGCTTGGTGGACAAATGACGGCCTTGCTTATTGGTGGTTCTCAGTTTGAGGGCCGCCACCACCTCGCAGTAGCG
>JAKDLC010000094.1 GCA_030453055.1 Nitrosospira sp. | reverse complement strand
GCAGCGAGCCACACTAAATCGCGGCTGCTCGCTCAGGGACTTTTGCAAGAAGCTCTGATGGGTCCTTAATTGAATATGGAGGCCAAAATGGCTGATGTCACGGCGAAAAGTTTAATTGCAGGAATCAAGGAAGTTGCCGATTACAAACAAGGTCGGGTAGCGTTGGAAACCGTAGAAGTCGCTGTACCAGATATTGACGTTAAAAGGATACGTGATCGTTTGGGTTTATCTCAGGATAAGTTTGCGGAAGTCTACGGCCTGTCTGTAGGGACGGTTCGGAATTGGGAACATGGCAAACGAAAGCCAGAAGGTCCAGCGCGAATACTTTTAAACCTGATTGAACGTCAACCGGACTTCGTTGCACAGGAAGTAAATAAGATACGTGGGCGGCCGCGTTTTGTTGAGAGCGTACATACATAACCCAGAAAATCCAGATAATTAAATAGGTGGCACTTTAGTACAGCAATAGCCCAGAGCCTGCCCCTAGTCTAGCAGCCTGTCGGACTTAAAGGAAATCGGCTGCAAAAGCGTCTGGCCGGTCCATATTTCGCCGCTTTTTCGGTCAATAGAACAACTATTGGCTTTCAAAATCGTCAAAATCTGTCCTCGCCCAGTCACTTTTTCGCTTCGATTCTTCAAGTCCGACAGGCTGCTAGCTGATCTTCGGGCACAGTGCGTCCAATCAATTTTTTAGAACAGCCCAAAATTCATTTGACTCGAATCGTGTGCTGTAAATCCGCTCAATTGTAAGAGTGATCAGGTTCAGAGAACGAAGTAAGCCGATGATCTCCTTAAAACTGTCGGGGGTCAAATACCATGCATGAACGTCCATATAGCGGCCCTTCGCGTTGCGCCAATCGTTTATTGCATTTCTCACTTTTTCCACATCGATGAAGTGATGCTCGGCGTCAAGCGTGCGCCAATGCTTGCGTGGGTTATTATGAGTAGTTGACGAATAGGCCTCGATAACACTGCGAAGAGTGTGCACCACCCTCTGTTCCTCATACGCTTGTATAGCATCAGCTATTGTCGATGGGGCAATGTGTTTGTCAAAGCAGTAGCGTTTATCGGGGATCAAAATAAAGTAACGTCCGCCGTCATTTTTTAGTTTGCGCTGCACCTGCTGAAGGTGATGGACTAAGTTGGGCTGATGCTCTATGCAATGGCTGCTCAGGATTGCATCAAACTCCCCCGTAAAACCATCAAGTCCTTGCGGTCCAAGAACGTGATGAATGTGCGGTACAGAATCAGGATTCAATCCAAATTCTCCAGCACGTTTTTTTAATCCGTCCCGGTCCAGGATATCGCAATACGAAACATTATCACCGTGTAACAGCGGGGCTGCGAGGGGGCCAATCTCCAACGCCCGCATTTCATGGGTAACCAGCGAAGCGAACTGTTTGCGCGTTACTAATCCATTGGATACACGACCTTCAGGCTTTCCGTAGCGGTTATAGTGCTCAAGCAACTGGTTGTCATCCATGTGAGCAAGGTCTTTATGCAATCGCCGGTAAATGTGAGGGTCCAGTTCAGGGGGAAGGGTTCCCTCACGTAAATCAAATTCTGCAGGAATAGCCGCCTTTAGCTGCAGACGCACGAAAAAGTTAAAAACCTGATGCCAAGTATTCCCCAAATTTATCGTTTTTTTCACGAGAGTTATGCTCGAAAATTATGTATGACATAAAATGAAAAGACAGCGTATTCTTGACGTTAGATCAAGATCATCAACCTTTTACTAAAGAGTGGATACGCAATCATCATCACGAGAATTCATGAAACATCCGGGCTAAAAACGGATTTCGCAAACTAACCCGGATATTTCATAAATTGACGCGCGCCCTTACTGGTCTTTTGTTTCGTATGGGAATTTTGTTCAGTCGGGCGTATGAATAACTACGCCACTCCTTCACAAAATCCCCCTACAAAACAAAATCCTGCGCAATCATCACGCGAATTTATGAAATATCCGGGCTAAATTCTTTCAAATATAAAACAGGTTTCACCCCAGTTTCGGGTTGTTTTGAACTTCACGCCGAAGCCTGCCTGTTCCATTAGCTTTATCGCTTCCTGCTGCTCTTCATTCGTCCCCAGTTCGACGATAACAGCCCGTAGATCCGGGTTTTTAAGCGTATTTACCGCTCCCTTGATAATGGAAATCTCGATGCCGTCGACATCGATCTTGATGTAGTTAGGACAGGGAAATCCCCATTTGGCGCATAAATCGTCCAACGTTACACCGAACATGCCTTGGATATGGTTGGCCGGTCTTTTCATGGTGTTCAAATCTTCTTTTCCAAACTGTGACCGGTTTCCGCCGGCAATGAATTTAGGAATATACAGTTTGGAGAATCCGCTAACCCCGGATATGGCGGCGCCATAAGCTGTAATGTTCTTCTCAAGTTTATTCAGGTATATGTTCCTGTTGAGGAGGTAATAATTGATGCACTGAGGCTCAAAGGCATACACCTGGATTTTGTCGCCGAATTTCTTGGCGGGGTATAAGGAATACTGGCCGATATTCGCACCCAAATCGAAAAAACACGAATCGGGTTCAAAGCGGTCAAGCCAATCGAGCGTGTCCGGTTCCTTGATGGAATAGGTTTTTGCCCGCTGAAGCGTCCGCAAATTATCCACCGCGATACGTATGGACTGACCCTTGACGTTTACCTTTGCGTAGCCGCCTTTCATACCGTAAAGCGCCGCAACAAATCGTGACAGAATATTCATGAAAAATGAGCGCATGTTGACAACCGTGGATTCGCAACTAAAGGTGAATTAATGCCGAAGAGTATCCGGTTATTTCTTTAAACCCAAGTATTTTCGGCCGGTGGCGGACAAAAGCATTTTTTGCTTCGGTTCTTCAAGTCCGGCAGGCCGCTAGCTCAGCAAATCCCGACGAAAGGTCCAGATCCCTCCTCTGGCGTACCGATGATAACGCAATGTGACGAGTTCACGCAGCGCGGCAGGCAGCCGGCGCCAGCGAGCGTCGGGCAGGCCGGCGCATGCGCGCAGGAACACCAACTTATCGTCAAGGAGACGAATCTTCCGCTTGCCGTCGGGAAGGCGATCGGCAAACCCCAGCAAGCGCGTTCTCGCCGCTTCATGGCGCAGAAGCCGCGGTTCATAAATCGCTGCACGGGTCTTGTTTCGATTCTTGCCAGGTCGCGGCAAGCCGATTTGATTGGCGCCATGCTGACGATAGGCGATCAATGGCTCCGGCAGCGCCGCCAAGTGCGACGTGGCGCTGATCAGCAGCGCAATCCACGCATCATGTACCCATATGCCGGGTATGGGCAGCACAAGTTCCCGGTAAGTGGAGCGAAAAGCCATGGTCGCACCGGTTACCACGAATTGTTTCAGTAGCAGCGGAAATGCATCATGGTCTGCAACCCGCGCCTGTTCTTGCGAGCCGAATCGCACTGCCTTCCACAGCCGCAGCCCTGACGGGTGCAAATCCTGATCGACGACGTCGGCATCGGTGAATACAGCTCCCACCCCAGGATCATTCATAAAACGCTCTTCGATAAGAGCAATTTTGTCCGGATACCAGACATCATCCTGGTCGCAAAGGAAGATAATGTCGCCATCGCAGGCGCGTATCGCCAATTCGAAGTTGCGCGTCGAGCCCAAGCGCTCGCTGTTTGTCTGGAACCGCACGGGAAAGGGTGCGCGCCGGGCGAAATCGAGCACGATAGCTGGTGTTGCATCAACCGAAGCATCATCGGATATCACCAGTTCGTCGGGCAACCGGGTCTGGCTTGCAATACTGTCGAGCTGCTCGCCGATATAACGCTCGCCATTGTATGTTGCAAGGGCTATGGATAACGATGGTCGTTTATTCATGTGGATTAGCCGGCAGATTATAACCGTAGGGCGGCAAACTATTGTCAGCGCATTGATTCGATCGAGCCCTGACCGGTCTGCCCGGACTAGCCGGGCTTCGGCTTCGTCAACACTTCGTCCAACAGATCAAATACTTCTTCAGCATACCGCTTTTGAGTAAAACGATCCGTCGCCCAGGCGCGAGCGGCGCTCCCGAGCCTTGCCTTCTCCTCGGGATGCTCGTATACGTATTGAATTTTGTCGGCAAGGTCTTTGTGGTTGCCAAACTCATACTGCAGCCCGGTTTCTCCATCTTGAATCAGTTCCGGCATTCTTCCGTCTGCGACAGCATCAAACAAAAAAGCGGGCTGAACCGCCTCACAATCCAGTTCAGTGACCGCATGAATTATAATTGAAATCTCGTTTGCGCAAAATGTTTGAACGCCTCCCTATTTTTGGCTGGATACTTTCAAAGCATTTCAGACTCGTTTGAGATGAAGACCCGTTAGGCGAAGATGTGGGGGAAAGGTGGCGTCGCTTTGGTCAGGATGACCATGTGAGGATGTATTCGAAGAAAGGTTTTGCAGATAGAATCGAATCTGCCGGATTTATTGTAAAGCAATATGGGCGGGAATATTTTGGGCTGAATACTTTCGAAACGCATGGCATTTCAGAAAAAAGTGTTTTGTACGTTGCGGAGAAACCGGGGAGTATGTAAAGTATTACATTGTTTGGCTAACGTTGAGATAGTGAAAATACAGCAGTGACTATAAAAAATCCGATTTATGTTACGCAGCCATTCCTTCCGCCACTGTCAGAATTTACTCCTTACCTAGAGAATATCTGGGACAGTAAAATCCTCACCAATAACGGCCCATTCCATCAGCAGTTGGAGAAGGCGTTGTGCGAATATCTGGGTGTGGAATACCTTGCCCTGTTTTCTAACGGCACCATTGCGCTGATTACTGCTTTGCAAGCGCTGCGCATCACCGGCGAGGTCATCACGACCCCTTATTCCTTTGTCGCGACCGCGCATTCCCTGCTGTGGAACGGCATCAAGCCCGTGTTTGTGGACATCGACCCCAGCACCCTCAACCTTAATCCCGCCAGAATCGAGGCGTCCATTACCCCGCACACCACCGCCATCATGCCAGTGCATTGCTATGGTCACCCCTGCGATGTGGATTCCATCCAGAAGATTGCCGACGACTACAATCTCAAAGTCATTTACGACGCCGCTCATGCTTTTGGTGTGCAAAATGAAAGAGGTAGCGTGCTCAAATATGGCGATTTATCGGTACTTAGCTTCCACGCTACCAAGGTATTCAATACCTTTGAAGGCGGAGCCATCGTTTGCCCGGATGCCAAAACCAAGAAGCGTATAGACCAGTTAAAGAATTTTGGCTTTGTGGACGAGGTGACGGTGGTCGGCCCCGGCATCAATGGCAAGATGAACGAATTCAACGCGGCACTCGGTCTGTTACAGCTGAAGCACATCGATCAGGCGCTCGTTCGGCGCAAGGGAATCGACGCTACCTACCGCGAACTGCTCAAGGACGTAAAGGGCATTCGCTGTTTGCGGGATGCAGGTGAAAAGGTTGCCAACTATGCCTATTTCCCTATTCTGGTGGATGCCGATTACCCGATCAGCCGGGATGCTCTGTACCAAAAGCTCAAGGACCAAGATATCTTTGCTCGCCGATACTTCTATCCGTTGGTATCGGACTTTCCGATGTATCGGGGGTTGCCGTCGGCTCACCGGGATAATCTGCCGGTGGCGACAGATGCGGCACTCAAGATTCTTTGTTTGCCGATTTATCCCGCACTGCGGCAAGAAGAGCAGGGGCGCATTGTCGAACTGATCAAGCGAGCCTGATCATGGCTTGGATTCCCCGCCCGGCGCTGGAGCAAATGAGTTTTGCTGCTCTCGGGCAAAACGTTCTCATTTCTGACAAGGCCTCAATCTACAACTGTGCAAACATATCTTTAGGAGGAAATGTGCGGATTGATGATTTTTGTGTATTGTCAGCGGGGCCTGGGCGGATAGAGATTGGTGACTACGTACACATTGCAGTTTATTCGTCACTTATTGGAGCAGGAAAAATCACCATGTCTGACTTTAGTAATTTGTCGTCCAGGGTGTCGATTTATTCAAGCAATGACGATTACTCAGGCGCAACCCTGACCAACCCCATGGTATCGAGTCAATATAGTGATGTAACACACGCCGACGTATTCTTGGGCAAACATGTATTAGTAGGCAGCGGGAGTGTAATTCTTCCTGGTGTGATATTGGAAGAAGGTGCGGTGGTGGGGGCTCTCAGTTTAGTCAAAAAAAACTGCAAGGCATTTGGTATTTACGCAGGTTGTCCCGCGAAGTTCATCAAAGAACGCAAGCGTGATCTTCTTGAACTGGAAAAGTCGTTTCTCTCCAGCCTGCACAAATAGACAAATAGCCTCAAGAAAGTCATGCCCCCCAAAAAAATATCCCAGCCAACAATAGTGAGATACACAGAGATAACAATAATTTTAAAATGTCCCGCGTGAGTTTTATTATTGTTGCTCCATCCTATAATGAAAAAGTTGGAGGCGCTCTGGTCCTTCATAAGCTATGCGATCTGATAAATAATTTAGGCTACACTGCCTATATATGGCCAATACCTCACTGGCCCTTTTTGCGAGCGGTTAGAGGGTGCGGCTTCGGAATTAGTCTACGACGAACTATCAAGAATTTTGTTCGCGCTATTCGAGGAAAGGAAAAGCCAAGATTTCTATTGAACCATAAGCTAAATACACCTCTTGCAAAAATACAAAATCTTCACGGTGGTTTTATTGCAGTCTATCCAGAAACAGTTGACGCAATTCCCCTGTATTCCAAACACGTTGTACGCTGGTTTTTATATAAGCCGAATTTTCACTCATCCAAAGTGCGATATAGCACCGATGAATTGCTTTTTCATTATCAAGATGCGTTTTTAGATGAAAGGCTTAAAAGCAAAGGATCATCCAAGTTTACGATATTGCACTTAATGACTGATATCTACCGGCAAACAAACTTCGGAATACGCCGAGGCTCTTGTCATATAATTCGGAAGGGTAAGTATAAAAAACTCAACCATCATAACAAGGATTCGATCATAATAGATAACCTCACTCACGAGCAGGCAGCGAAGGTATTTAATCAAGTTGAATACTGCGTCAGCTATGACGTACACACTATGCTTGCCTATTATGCTGTTTTGTGTGGATGTAAAGTTATTGTCGTTCCAGACGAGGGCGTGACTGTAGAACAGTGGCAACCCATAGAGGAATTTCGATATGGGCTTGCTTACGGAAAAGAAAATTTTCCTTGGGCCGAGAAGACAAGACACCTGCTTCTCGAAAGACTGCAAAGAATCGAGGAACAGAATATTGACTCAACAAAGCAATTTGTCGAGCGCTGCATTTCACACTTTAATTTAAAAAGTTAGACTGTATGCTTCCCTGTCAATTAGGCAGGTCAGGAGTAGAATTTTTCCTGTTTGCCTGTGCAGTTGCACAAACCACAAATCACCCGAAAACCAGCTTCGCAACGCGGTCGTGCGGCTGAGTCTGATCCAGGCTGGCCTCTGTACG
>JAKDLC010000007.1 GCA_030453055.1 Nitrosospira sp. | reverse complement strand
CGACTGAGCAAAATTCCCATACGAAACAAAAGACCAGCAAGGGCGCGCGTCAATTCATGAAACATCCGGGCTAGTAGCTTATCAGGGAGTAGCAATGCGTGAGGTCGGCGCTTTCGAGGCGAAAAACAAACTGGGTACCTTGCTCGACTGGGTTGAGAAGGGTGCGGAAGTTCTTATCACCCGGCATGGCAATGCCGTAGCCCGGCTGATCTTCAATACCCCTGCTCACGACCCCGGCAAGATCACGCAAGAACAACATTCACCCGCGTCGGCACCACATACCCATAGCAATCCTCTTACTTGATTATGTGCGAACTATGTGATCAACAAGATGAAAAACAACGGGAGCCAAGCAAGCGTTTGTTTCTCAAGCTGGCCGCCGCCTCTGCTCTCACTTTGAGTATTGCCGGAACAGCCGGAAAGATGGCTTCCGCCGCAAACACCAAGTCACCGCCACTGCCGGAAAACGTGATGACGCCTGATGAGGCGTTGGAAAGATTGATGGCGGGCAACGAACGTTATGTCACCGGACAATCCACGCCGTTGAATTTCAGCGAAGATCGTGCAGCCCTGGTTACCGGACAGAACCCCTATGCCAGTATTTTAGGTTGCTCCGATTCAAGGGTCAGTCCGGAATTCTGCTTTGATGAGCAGCGCGGCGATCTGTTCGTGGCTCGCGTCGCCGGTAATTATTTAACCACGGATTTTGTGGCTACCCTTGAGTATGCGGCAGCCATATTGCATGCCCCGCTGATCATGGTGCTCGGTCATGAAAGCTGTGGCGCTGTCGGGGCCGCCATTGACGCCGTCGACAAAAACAGGCAGTTTCCGGGGCACATTCAATCCATGGCGAGCGCGTTGGCGCCCGCAGTCCGGGCGGCAAAAAATATGCCCGGCGAACGCTATGCCAACGTAGTCAAAATGAACGTCATCCGAAATGTTGAGAAATTGAGAAAACAACCGCCAATTTTGAGTCAATTGGTTGCGAACAAGAAACTTCTTGTGGTGGGCGGAGTATACAGCCTGAAAACCGGGAGAGTGGATTTGGTCACTTGAATCCGGCACTTAAGTCAGCGAATCCGGCGCTGCGCTACTAGCCGTCATACGCCCACCTGATTTGCAAGCGTATGTGACAGAAACATCCGGCTGTGCGGGGCCAAGTTAGAACAATGTTTATTCAGCCGCCGGTTCTGACCAGTATTTTGACATTCCCGCCGCAAACAGAAACATCCACATGGTGAGAACAAACGGAAGCGTCGGCAGACCTATCGGCGCCAGAAAGCTGGTCAGACCAGCCTGACACACCACGGTTAAAATACCCGCCAGAACCGCCAGCGCGGCGCTTCTGCCGTCAGGTTTGAGGAAGACCCATCCCACGGTCATCATAGTCAGAACCGGGTTGAATGAGTATAACCCCATCTCGATCATGCCTTGATTCGCACCCAGTATTATGGGAAAAACGACTCCGATGACAGTACCCCCCGCAGCCATCAACGCACCCCGTAAAGACACGATGGCGATCCCGGTTAAAAACAGAATGCCGACTAAAGTGGAAACATGATGTAAGAATGAATGAATGGCTTGTCAGGAATTACCTACATGGATTAATGGTTCTGCTGATAAAGGATAAAGCACCAGATAGCCAACCGCATAACGACTTACCCTTACTGATTGATACGGCCTTTGGCGCAACTATTTTTAAGGCCGCGCTGCAAATCGCGGACTTGGATCGATTATTCTTTGGGTTTCTCGGGCCCGCCTATAAACAGAGACTTTAATCCGAGATAACGCTCCGGCTCTTCCTGAACCGGCCTTGGCGCCAGCTTCTCAAGTTCAGCTTCCAATTCGACGATGCGTCGCTCCAGCATTATTTTGTCCCGTTCCAGCCGCGAAACCTGGCTGCGAAGACGCGAACGCGTCCAGCGGATCTTGATCATGCTTGGCGCTGACATCAGTCCGGCGATGATCACCCCCAGGCCCATCGCAAGCAGCAGCACCAGAGCCAGAGAACCTTCGAAGCTCCACAGCGCCAGGTCTACCGTTACCGGCGCATTGTTCTGCAGAGCAAACCCGACAACAGCTATGGCAAGGGCGATGCCAACTACTAAAAGCAGATGCATGATTTTGTCCCGCTATTATTTGCCATCATTCTCAAGATTCTCATACTATTTGTCCGGTGAGAAAATATTATGAATTTCATCATCCCGGGCTTGATCCGGAATTCAGCCCAAACCGGCGATGAGCAGCACTCTTTGCACGCCACCGGATACCGCTTTCACCGGTATGACGTTATACTGCTTTGCTCGCCGGATCAACAACCTGGCCCGATTGACGCCAACCAGATGATCAGGTAGCGGATTGTCTGCGTGAACTTGATATTGTCAAACAATTTCGATAGGGAGGAGTAATGGACGGGTGGTGGCAAGAGGTTTGTAATATAGTGGTAGCGGAATTCTCCGATCTTCCAACTATCGCGGAAGCTACCCGTGTCACCCTGCGGCTGGCGCTCGCCGCCACGCTAGGCGGTCTGCTCGGTTTCGAGCGGGAGCAAAGCGGCAAAGCGGCCGGGCTGCGAACGCACATGCTCGTTGCTCTCGGCGCCGCGCTCTTCATACTCGTTCCTCAACAAGCGGGCATGACAGATGCGGACTTGACTCGCGTAATCCAGGGCGTGGTCACCGGCGTGGGATTTCTTGGCGCCGGAACCATTCTCAAAAGCCCTGACGAAAAAACAATAAAAGGACTTACCACCGCGGCAGGTTTATGGTTGACCGCGGCAATAGGAGGCGCTGCCGGACTTGGGCGCGAGTCCACTGCCGTACTGAGCGCGCTTCTGGCCCTGATCATACTTTGGCTGCTGCCTAAATTTGGCGGATCGAATCGTGCTTAACCGGGATAATATTTTGCTATTTTGCCGCTCACGGCCCAACCTCACCGGTGTTCGCTCGCGAAATATTTTTCTCGCCGTCTTTTACTATCTGGAAAAATGTTTCATCCTGCTTGATCATCCCCAGTTCGCTACGGGCGCGCTCTTCAATGGCGTCGGAACCCTGCTTGAGGTCGCGCACTTCCGCGTCCAGCGCGGCATTGCGGAGTTGCAATTTCCGGTTGATTTCATGTTGCGCCATCACTTGCTGATCGAACTCCCATACCTTAAGCCAACTACCTTTGCCGAGCCATAGCGGATACTGAAGCAAGGCAATCAGGGCGGCGAGGATAAGACTCAGCACTTTCACCGGATATCTCTATGGATCACTATTCACACGAGCAATCTCTGCTGTCTGGTTGCTTGCCCATTCCAAGGAGTTGCAACGCCGCCATGTGCCGCAAAAACCGTGCAATTCACCCCGTAGCGGCCCTCACCCGGAAGGTGAGCGTCAAATAATACGAAATATCGTTATTAATCATGACTCTGATCTATTAACCGAGCGGTCAACTACCGGATTTAGGTTAAACCTGAATCAACCTCACATTTCATTCACCGTCCCTCTTATCAACAATAAGTCGCCGCCAAAAGAGGATCGGTCATGGTCACAGAGTATAAGGTTAATTGGTTAATTATAGAGAAAATTTTTTTCAGATGTAGCGTCAGCGCAACGAATCACAGGCGGGAAGGAAGACGACGCCCAGGCCTGCATAAAGCATTGCCAGAATGGAAAGGGCGGCCAGAACACGCATGATCGTAACGATAAACGTAATCGTTTCTGCCGGGAGATCGGCTCGCGCGGTCAAGCCATGGGCGGAACGGGCACGGAAAGCGCTGGAACCAACGGCCGCAACGCCCACGGCGGTCACGGCCAGAATGATGGCAGCGATGGCATCACGCCCCCCTGCCCCGCCTTCGCCCGGATCGAAGGAGCATAGCGAGGATTGGCTGGAATAGATCAGAGCCAGGTGCGCGGCCCAGACTATAGGGCCGGTCAGAATGAAGAGCAGCGTGCCGATGCCCTGGCGATTTGAATTGGGAGTCATGCGCGTCATCCTATCAACCTCGGAAAGCCATGGATAAGAACAAGGCCGCACAGGCCTTGCGCCGCAGTGTACCAGTAAAGCAGCGCGGCATTGTCGAACGTGACGCAGCGCTTCCGGTCCAGCCGCCTGGCGACAAGCCCGCCACAGGCAAAGGCGCACAGGATGATCACGGCGAAAGCGGCCTGTCCGGTGAGGACAGAGGCCATATATACCATGGCGCTGTACGCATTGGCGGAGGGATCGAGACCCGTCTGCAAATGTCCGAGCACCTCCAGACCGACCGCGCCGGCAAGAAGCGCTGCTGCGAGTACCAGCAGGGCAAGCGCCGACAAGGACAACCGGCCCGCCGCGGGAAGGCGCTTTTTCGCCCAATGGACCAGCACGCTTCCGCAAATCAGAAGAAGCGCGGAGCCAAGCGGGTAGGTCAGCGGGGGCAATGCCGGAGAACCGCCGGGCGCCCAGATTTCCGGCGAGACCGTCCAGAGATAGAGATAGGAAAAGATGTAAGAAATATAGAGCGATGCCGCGACCAGCATCAGGATCACCATCGCCCACCAACTGTGGGACAATGAACCCGTCATGTAAGTTGGCAACCTGATCCCGCCGCCGATATCGACTTCCCCTTGATCCGGCCTGTCCAACTGCCAGGCCCAGAGGATGCAGGAGACGATGGCGAGCACCCCGCAGGTGAGGGCAACGGCGACAGCCTTGACGGTCAGCAGTAAAAAACACGCCGCGGTAAAGGCAGCGGCGGCAAATTGCGTCCAGCTTGGGCCTGGCATCTGGATCACGTATTGCGGCTTGGCCTCGATGACGGATGTGATGATGGTTTCACGCCCCCCCGTGGGCGCATTGGGCAGATAATGCAACCCTTCGCGCACCTGTTGAGCCAGGTTGGGCTGATCCCATAACGGTTCGCGGCTGGTCACGTGGGGAATCGAGCGCGTCGAATAAACATCGTTGGGCAAGAACTCGAGCGTTCCCGCGTTCCATGGATTTTCCGGCCCGCCCGGGCCAAAGCGGAAATTGCGGACGAGGTCGATGATGAAGACCAGAACGCCGGCGGCCATGGTGAATGCGCCAATCGTCGAAATCAGGTTAAGCAGATCCCAGCCGAGATAGCCCGGATAGGTCCAGACGCGGCGGGGCATTCCGGCAAGGCCGGTGATATGCATGGGAAAGAATGCGGTATTGAAGCCGATGAACATCAGCCAGAATGCCCAGCGGCCCAACCGTTCCGATAACATCTTGCGGCTGACCAGGGGCACCCAGAAGTAAAAGGTTGCAAACAACGGGAACACCATGCCCCCCACCACCACATAGTGCAGGTGAGCGACGATAAAGTAGGTGTCATGCGCCTGGAAATCGAATGGAACGGCCGCAACCATCACGCCGGTCAGTCCGCCAAGTACGAAGATGAACAGGAAACCCATGATAAACAGGGAAGGCACGGTCATACGAATCCGGGTTTTGCCCGCAGCGAGCGTGGCGATCCACGAAAATACCTGTATGCCCGACGGAATGGCGACCGCCATGCTTGCCGCCGAGAAAAACGCCAGACTCAGCCCGGGGATACCCGTGGTGAACATATGGTGCACCCACAACCCGAAGCTGAAAAAGCCGGTGGCGATCAGCGCGACGACGATCAGCCGGTAGCCGACCAACGGCGTCTGCGCCATGGTGGGGATGATCATGGAAACCAGGCCAGCCGCGGGCAGGAAGATGATGTAGACCTCGGGGTGGCCGAAGAACCAGAACAGGTGCTGCCAGAGCAAGGCGTCGCCGCCATATGTCGCGTTAAAGAAGTGCCAACCGAAGGCGCGTTCGAGTTCCAGCAGCATGGTGGCGAGGATGACGGCGGGAAAGGCAAACACGATCATCGTGGCGAAAATCAGCATCGCCCAGGCAAAAATGGGCATCCTCGCCAGCGTCATGCCGGGTGGACGTGTGCGCAGGACGCCAACGATGATTTCTATGGCCCCGGCGATGGCCGATATTTCAATAAAACCAATGCCGAGCAGCCAGAAGTCGGCATTGTCGCCGGGTGAGTACTCGGTGAGCGTCAGCGGCGGATACATGAACCAGCCGCCTTTGGGCGCCAGGTCGTAAAGGATGGTGGAGAAGAACACCAGGCCGCCGATGATATAAGCCCAGATGGCGAAGGCGCTGAGACGGGGAAAGGGCAGGTCCCGGGCGGCCAGCATCTGGGGAAGCAGCATCACTCCCAGGGCTTCGACGGCAGGGACCGCGAAAAGGAACATCATCGTCGTGCCGTGGACGGTGAACAGCTGGTTATACAGGTCCTGGCTGACGAAATTATTGTCGGGCACCGCCAGTTGCGTGCGCATCACCAGCGCCAGTATCCCCGCCAGAACAAAAAACAGGAATGCCGCGCCGATATAAATCGTGCCGACGACAGTGTTGTTTACCGCTGTCAGCAGTTTGAAGCCTTTCGGCGTCGCCCAGATTCGCTCGAGATCCTCTAATTCCTCTTTGGGGCGCGGCCCCTTGTTCGGCAGTTCTGCTGGGTATTGTTGGGTCATGGCTTTCGATTACCGCAGGAAAAACAGGATGATCAGTCCGGCGAAATAACAAACGAGCACGGCGGCGGAGTCGATCCCCATGTGCAGGATGGTCTTGTCGTCGCGCTCGGCCATGCCGATGACGAAAAGCGCAGTGAGTGCAATGCCCAGCAGCGCCCCGAAAACGCTGAAGGCGCCAGCCTGGCTCAAGATCGGCTCTCCTGCGCCTACGAGATCGATGACGAAGATCAGGCCGACATGGATGAGGTTGGTGCCCTGCATATCGGAAACCGCGAGCGTATAGAGACCGGCGCGGGCAGCGGTCAATGTCGTGCTGAACTCCGGCAGACAGGTCCCGAAGGCCAGCAGCACGAACCCCATGAAGCTCCCGCCCAGCCCCGATTGCTCGGAGAGCGCATCCCCGGTGCGCGACAGCAGATAACCGGCTACGAGGATGACGAAGCCCAGCCCGGCGGTCCAGGCAATCAGGTTCGCCAGCGAACGATCCGCAAGCTTCTTGCCGGCCTCTTCCTGGGCCTTCGCCTGCTGCGTGTCGAGTCGATGGTCGACCTTGCCGCGCTCGGCGGCGACCCAGGGCTTGCGGCCTTGTGACCGGGAAAGAACATAGACGCTAACGGCGTATCCCGCGACACAGATCCAGGCCCAGACGCCAACGCCCAGGACAGAAATATCGCCCACGACCATTCCGGCCGCCGCGATGGCGAGCAGCAGGACATTCAGCCCGCCTTGAAGCATGACATTGGGATCGGGAATGACCGAGGTCAGCGCCTTGCGCCCGGTGAGCTGATCGACGATTGCCAGAATGGCGACCTGAATGGCGGTTGAGCCGAAGAGATTGTTGATCGCCAGTTCCGACGCGCCGGTTGCGGCCGAGGTCACCGTCGCGCCGATCTCGGGTAAAGAGGTGACGCCCCCAAGCAGCAGCAGGCCTATGGTTGCCTGCCCGACGCCGGTTTTCGAACTGATCGCGTTGGCATATCCCGTTATCCGCGCGCCTGCAAACCAGACGATGACCGCCGCAACCGCAAAGATGGAGAGGTTAACCGCTATATTGGCTTGGGCGAAGTTGAACATGGCTACTTCAAACTCTCCAGATAGAGGGCAAGGTCTGCAAGCTCGGACCGGGTGAAGATATTGTAGGGCGGCATCTTGTTTTCCGGCTTGATGTGCTGATTATTGGCGACCCAGCGTGCAAAGGCTTCGGCGGTGTTGGGCAGGACCCCTGCAGCGAGGGAGAAGCGGCTTCCCACGTGGGTGAGATCGGGGCCGATGACGCCGTGCGCCGGCGTTCCGCGAATAGTGTGACAAGCCCCGCAGCCGGCATCGAGAAACAGTTGTGCGCCGTGCGCGGCGTGCTCACCCTCGATTTTGACCGCAGGCCCCGATTCCTTTGCCAGCCATGCTTTGAAATCTTCGGGAGCTTGCGCCACGACATAGAATGCCATAAGCGCATGGGCGCCTCCACAATATTCGGCGCACTGGCCACGGCTGATGCCTTCTTCGGTTGCGGTTACGGTCAGAACATTGGTCCGTCCGGGGATCATGTCGAGCTTGCCTGCGAGGCGCGGGACCCAGAACGAATGGAGGACATCCGCGGTCGTCAGTTCCAGGCGCACGGACCGGCCGACCGGTATGTGCAATTCGTTTGCGCTCTCGAAGCGGTTGCCGTCTGCATCGAAATAGGTGACGCGCCACCACCACTGCTCTCCGCTGATGGCGAAGCGTATTCCGTCATCCGATGGCGGCGCGCCGGCGCCGGCGCGCAGAACCACAAAGCCGTATACCAGCAGCACGCTCAGCACGACGATCGGAAAAACGATACCGGCACCGGTGATGAGGCGCTCACCGGAAAGCCGCGAGCGCAATGTGTCGCCCGCATAAATGGCCAGCACGCAGAGTACGATCACACCAGCGAAAATCAAACCGCCGGCGATGGTCATGACCCAGAACAGGACGTTGATCCTCTCCGCCTCCACACCGGCGGGGGCGAAGGCCGATTGCTGCGGATTGCACCCGGCGAGCAGCACCAGGCCCGCGCCGGCAATGGTGCGAAGCAGACCTTTGCTCATGGGATGGGCGCCTCGGGTTCGTGATGATGCCGTGCTGGGGACTGGCTGGCGTAGTAGGCGGTGACATCGCGAATCTGCGCGTCGTTTAGCCGGTTAGCGACCACAGCCATGATGGCGCCATAGGCCGACTGATCCCGCAGCCCGTTTTGCCAAAGCCGAAGCTGCCCGCTGAGATAGGTAGCGGATTGCCCTGCAAGTTTGGGAAACTGCGGATTATTCGCCTCATGATGGCAGGCCGAACATGCCGGTATGCCGGCTTGGGGTAATCCCTCTGTCGCAATCCGCCGCCCGCGCGCCACCGCCGCGTGGTCTTTCGATACCCTTGTTCCGGTCAGCGGCAAGGACGAATAATAGCGGGCCAGCGCCACGGTTTCCTCTGCCCGCATTTTGTACGCAATCGGCTCCATGATGCCGCTTTCTCGGGTCCCGTCGGAATAATTTTTAATGGCGCGTATCAGATAGGCCTCGGACTGACCGGTAAGGCGCGGCACAAGGTCGCTGATGGGCGGGTATTGCGCATTGCCATGGCAGCGCACACAGTTTTCAAGCGGCTGAGTCCCCACACCGGCGACTTCCAGCTCCGGGGGCAGAACCCGCGATGGTTCACTGTCGATATAGCTATCCGGCCCTGTGCGGCGAAGCCGGTCGAGGAAGGCGACCAGTGTCCAGACCTCGTCTTTGCGGCGATAGCCTGACCAGGCGGGCATGCCGGTAAATTTCAATCCGTTATAAATAATCCAGAACAACTCCTTGGAATTGTAGTCTTCGTAGGCGTGAGCCAGGTCTGGCGGTAAAGGCAGCATGTTCCGATTGATCGGGCCTGGGCCCCGCCCCGGCACCCCGTGACAGCTGGCGCAACCGCCCCGATAGTGCTCGGCGCCCAGGCCGGCCAGGTCGTCAGTGAGGTCGGGCACGGATGTGCCGTATGCGGCCATTGCAATAGAGCGATCCCGCACCACGGTAAGCAGCCAGTTGGTTATGCCCCAATGTTCGCTGCGGGCGGCAACATTGTAGATGCCCGAGACGATGAAAACCGCGGCGCCGACGATCATCGCCCCCACCACGACAAGCATCGCCCGGCCAAGCCGCCGCAGATACGCTGACAGACGCGACCTGACGGTTTTATCCTCAGCGGTTTTATCCTCAACGGTTTTGTCCTCAGCCATCGGCACGGCTCTGGGCTTCCATCGTCAAAAACCAGCGCGACGCCAGCACGATACCGGACGTAACATAAATCAGCGGGCACACCACCAGCATCACCAATCCCGCCAGTTGCTGGTCAGCAAGGCTTTCGGACATGGAGACCATATCCGGTCCGCGCATCATCGCGCCGAACAATGCGCGCGGCGCGAAAACCAGCAAGGCGCCGAGCAGGCAGAAGAGCTTCCCTGTGATCAGCAGGGCAAAGATCGCGCGCCAGCGTCCGGCCGCCGATGTTGCATAAATCGCCAGCCAGAACCATGCCGCCGCCGCGGTCAGGCTTGCGTGCATGGCAAGCATGATGATCGGGTTCGACATCGCCGCGCCGAGCGCGGGCGGCGAATGCCACCCCCAGAGCAGGGCCAATTGGGTTGCCGTAGCCAGAGGCCAGTTGCCGGAGACCGTAGAAGGCACGGTGGGCCGCAGCATATAGATCAGGCCGGGCACAACCAGGTTCATGAGCACCATATGCTGGAGCATGAGTTCGCTTAGTGGTCCGATCGACATGTCAACTATCGTTCCTTTTGATGAATCAGTCACTCTTAAGTAACCAGGACAGCGCAGTTCATTGTCAGGTAATCTTGGGGCTTTACATTCAGGAAAGTCTGTACGACAGCGCACAATAAACCTCTTGAGATCGCCCCGTCTTCATCACTGGGAACATTGTCGGATAGCGATCGAGGCTTTGCCGCCGCGCCTTGCTACTTGCTACGAATATGTCTGCAAAGTATGGTCAGAAGAACCGGACAGGATTATCATTGATCCGTCCCGCATGCCAGTCATGGGGCCTCGTCTCGCACCAGGTTGGGAGAATAAGAGTGGCCGAAACCGTTTTAGGGGCTGAACCGGTGGTCCGGCTGGGTTTTTTTGTCTCGATCCTGGCGGTTGTTGGCATTTGGGAAGCGCTGGCGCCGCGGCGTAAGCGAAGCCTTACGCGTCTCAAGCGTTGGCCTAGCAATCTCGCCATTGCGGTGCTGAATACAATCGTGCTTCGAATCGTATTCCCGACAGCCGCGATTGGCGTTGCATTGCTGGGTGAAGCGCGTGGCTGGGGGCTGTTGAACGTTTTTGCGGTTCCGGAATGGATTGCGGTACTGATCGCCGTGGTGCTTCTGGACTTCGCCATTTACCTTCAGCACGTGTTATTTCACGCGGTACCCTCGCTTTGGCGGCTGCATCGGATGCATCATGCCGACCTCGATTTTGATGTCACCACCGGCGTGCGTTTTCATTCGATCGAGGTTGTACTCTCCATGGTTATCAAGCTGACAGTGGTAGCCGCTCTTGGAGCGCCGGCGCTTGCAGTACTGATTTTCGAAGTATTACTCAATGCAACCTCATTATTCAATCACGGCAATGTGCGCATCCCCCTACCCCTCGACAGAGTGCTACGCTGGCTGGTGGTTACACCCGACATGCACCGGGTCCACCATTCCTGGTATCCTGACGAGACCAACTCCAACTTCGGATTCAATCTGCCTTGGTGGGATCGGCTGCTGGGCACTTATAAAGATCAGCCCCGGGATGGCCATGAAGGGATGACCATTGGCATCAATCTGTTCCGCGAACCGGCTTGGGAACGACTCGATCGAATGCTGATGCAGCCTTTCATCGGGCCTGCCAACAGCTACCCTATCAATGCACGCGAGGTGGAGCGCGTGTCTACCTACCGCGAACCCTCGGGAAAGGACACGGAGGAACAGAACTGAATCGGCAAGCGTCAATGCCGCCGGCGTCGGCATTTTGGCCTCTGCTCTCTACCATCCGGTCTGGACCGGTGCGGTGCTTACGCCTGCGAACTTTGCAGTGGCACCCGTGGCATTCGTGCTGACTGTTTGGCGCTGCCTTCCCCGCCACAGTAAACTGGAATTTCCGATGGCGGGTTTTCTGGGAAGAGACGAAGTGATAAACCTGTGTCGAATAGGCAACAGTTTTATGAAGTAATGCCGATAGTACCAGGATGCTATTTACTTTTTTGAACTGTGAGCCCTACAATTCGTCTTACTTATAGGTAAGAGTCAATGGACGTACCTATTGTTGCCACGTGATCGAAGGATGGCGCTCGCCCGTCGAAAATATAAAGAATTACGGAGGTTTACATGAAGTCGGCTGATCTGCTATTGCGCTGCTACGCCAACAGGAAAGACGGCCAATGGCAAGCCTTTTGCATTGATTTTAGTTTGGCGGCACAAGGCGATAGTTTTCCGGATGTCAGGACTAAATTAGAAACCATGATTGCGGAATATATTTATGACGCGCTTGCTGGAGAAGATCGAGAGTACGCCGATCAGCTTTTGCACAGAAAGGCTCCGCTAAGGCAAATTGCCACTTATTATTATTACGCCCTGATGTATAAGATTGGAGCATTCGGTGATGGCCTGCATCAACTCTTTAAACCTGCGGTGCCGCTGGTTCCCCAGGCGTATGCGCGTGAATGAGCGGCGCTCACCCGCCATTAACATGTAAACACGTCAAGCAAATATTAAAGAATTTAGGGTTCAGCCCCAGGCCGTCGAAGGGAACATCTCACGAACAGTGGGTTAAGACTGATAATAACAAATTTTATAAAGTTACCGTAGACTGCCCAAAAGCGCCGTTTAGCCAAGACCTGATAAGCTCCATGGCGAATCAGGCCGGTGTAACCAAGAGCGCGTTTTATAAAGCATTGCACGACTAACCCGCTTCGGCGGGTTTTCATTTCCCCTCCCGCATTCGCGTGCTTCGTTACGTCAAATCCTGCCCAATCCGCACCGCGTCATTTTTCTTTCTGCTCCCGAATGCTCCATTCCTTTACCAGTGCATAGATAGCCGGGATTACGATCAGTGTGAGGATAGTGGATGAAACCATGCCGCCAATCATGGGCGCGGCAATTCGCCGCATGACTTCGGAACCCGTTCCGCTGCCCCACATGATCGGCAACAGGCCCGCCATGATCGCCGCCACCGTCATCATCTTTGGCCGCACGCGCTCGACCGCGCCCTCCATCACTGCCGCATACAGGTCGGCTACCGTAGGCTTGTCGCCTGTGATCGCGCGTTGTGCCTTGATTGCGTCCCAGGCGTGGTCGAGATAAATCAGCATCACTACCCCCGTCTCTGCGGCAACGCCGGCAAGTGCGATGAAGCCCACCGCTACCGCGACACTGAGGTTATAGCCGAGCAACCATATCAGCCAGACGCCGCCCACCAGCGAAAAGGGTACCGATAACATGACAATGAGGGTTTCGGTGAACCGCCGGAAATTGAGGTAGAGCAGCAGGAAAATGATCACCAGGGTTAGCGGCACCACCACCTTCAGCTTCTGCTTGGCCCGTTCCATATATTCGAACTGGCCGCTCCACGTTGCGTAGTAGCCGGGCGGGAATTTCACCTGCTCGCTTACCGCCTTCTGCGCCTCTTCCACGTAACCGCCGATGTCGCGGTTACGAACGTCGACGAAGATGTACGTCGACAGCAGCGCGTTTTCCGTGCGAATGCCGGGGGGTCCCTTGACCGTTTTGACGCTCGCTATTTGTCCTAGGGGGATCATGCCGCCGTTCGCCCCGTTTGGAAGAGGCACCAGGACCTGAGTGGCGATAGCCAACGGATCTTGCCGCAGTTCGCGTGGATAGCGCACGATGACAGCGAAGCGCTCGCGGCCCTCCACCGTGAGCGTCAGCGTCTCGCCGCCCAACGCCACCGAAATCACTTCCAGCAGATCGCCGACAGCCAATCCATAGCGCGCGAGCGCCAGGCGGTCGGGCTCGATATCGAGGTAATAACCGCCGGTAGTACGCTCGGCGTAAGCGCTGCTGGTTCCGGGTACCGTTTTTACGACAGTCTCGATCTGTTTGGCGAGTTCCTCCATTTCGCCCAGGTCCTTGCCGAATACCTTGATGCCGATCGGCGTACGGATGCCGGTAGCGAGCATGTCGATCCTGTTCTTGATGGGCATGGTCCAGGCATTGCTGACCCCCGGTATCTGCAGCGCCTGATCCAATTCGGCAATCAGCTTGTCGACGGTCATGCCGGGCCGCCATTCACTTTCCGGCTTCAGGTTGATGACGGTTTCGGCCATCTCCAGCGGGGCCGGGTCAGTGGCCGTATTGGCGCGCCCTGCCTTGCCGAACACCGACTCAACCTCGGGGAAGGTCTTGATGATCTTGTCCTGGGTCTGTAACAACTCCGCTGATTTGGTGACCGACAGTGCCGGCAAGGTAATCGGCATGTACAGCAAGCTTCCTTCGTTCAACGTTGGCATGAACTCGCTGCCCAGTTTTTTCGCCGGAAATACCGAGAGTGCGAGTGTAATCAGGGCAATGATGACGGTAAGCTTCTTCCAGCGCATTACCCAGGCGATGACGGGGCGGTAAATCCATATCAGAAAGCGGTTAACCGGGTTTTTCTGCTCGGGCATGATCTTGCCGCGGATGAACAGAACCATCAGCGCCGGCACCAGCGTGATGGACAGCAGCGCCGCGCCCGCCATTGCAAAAGTTTTGGTGTAGGCGAGCGGCGCGAACATGCGCCCCTCCTGAGCCTCCAGCGTGAACAC
Organism: Nitrosospira sp.; assembly: GCA_030453055.1. Classification (GTDB taxonomy): domain Bacteria; phylum Pseudomonadota; class Gammaproteobacteria; order Burkholderiales; family Nitrosomonadaceae; genus Nitrosospira. The sequence goes on along the minus strand of JAKDLC010000007.1, from coordinate 5,625 downwards.
CGGCAGGAACGAAACCGTGATGATGAGCAGACTGAAGAACAGCGCGGGACCCACCTCCCGGCAGGCATCGATCAGGATCTGCAAGCGGGGTGCGCTGGGGGATGCTCTTTCCAGATGTTTGTGAGCGTTCTCGATCATGACGATGGCCGCATCCACCATGGCGCCGATGGCGATGGCGATACCGCCCAGGCTCATGATGTTGGAATTGAGCCCCAGCATGTGCATGGCGGTGAGCGCAATGAGTATGCCGACGGGCAGCATGACGATAGCAACCAGGGCGCTCCGTGCGTGCATGAGAAATATAATGCAGACCACGCCGACGATTATGCTTTCCTCGATCAGGATTCGTTGCAGATTGTCGATGGCGCGATGGATCAGGTCCGAACGGTCATAGACCGTCTGCAACGACACACCCTCCGGCAAGCCGCTGGCGATTTCCGCAATCTTGCTTTTCACGTTGTCGATGACATCAAGCGCATTCTGGCCGTAGCGCGCCACCACGATGCCGGCAACTACCTCACCCTCACCATTGAGCTCGGCTATCCCGCGCCGTTCATCCGGCGCCAGTTCAACACGCGCCACGTCGCGGATCAGTACCGGTGTGCCTGCTTGTGCCTTGACCACGAGATTCTCAATGTCCGAGATTCCACGCAGGTAGCCTCGGCCCCGCACCACGTACTCGGTCTCCGCCATCTCGATCACTCGCCCGCCCACGTCGCGGTTGCTGGCACGGATTACCGCGGCGACCGTGCCGAGGGGAATGCCGTAAGCCTGAAGCTTGCGCGGCTCCACCGTCACCTGATAGGTTTTGACGAATCCGCCGACACTTGCCACCTCGGCCACGCCCTGGGCCTTGGTGAGCTGATAACGCACGAACCAATCCTGTATCGCGCGCAGTTCCGCGAGCGTATGCTGGGCAGCAATCACCCCATATTGGTACACCCAGCCAACACCGGTGGCGTCGGGTCCAAGGGTCGGCGTGACACCGCGCGGCATGCGCCCCGAAGCGAAATTGAGGTATTCGAGCACCCGGGTTCGTGCCCAGTAAATGTCGGTATCATCCTCGAAGATGACATAGATAAAGGATGCGCCGAACACCGATAATCCGCGTACCACCTTGGATTTCGGCACGGCCAGCATGGCCGTACTCAAAGGATAGGTGATCTGGTCTTCCACTACCTGAGGCGCCTGTCCAGGGTATTCAGTGTAGATGATGACCTGCACATCCGAGAGATCGGGAATCGCATCCAGTGGCGTGTGTTTCACGGCATAAATACCGAGGCCGATCACGAAGGCGGTCGCCAGCAACACCAGGAACACATTGCGGGCAGACCATTCGATGATTCGGCCCAGCATGTCAGTGCCCCCGCTGATCGCCGGAGAATCCGCTCAGCGCCGCTTTGAGATTACTTTCCGCATCGATCAGAAAGTTTGCACTTACCACCACCGCTTCCCCGGCCTCGAGTCCTTCCAGCACCTCGGTATAGCCATCGGCGTGCATGCCAAGCTTTACCGTGCGCGGCTGAAACCGGCCTTCCCCGAGGGCAACCAGTACCAGCCGCCGTGTGCCGGTATCAAGCACCGCCGAGTCAGGCACGGTAAGTACCTTGTCTTTGCTGTGGGTTGACGCGAACTCAACTCTTCCATACATGTCGGGCTTGAGCAGGCCCTTGGGGTTGGGCAGCTCGATGCGCACTTTGGCAGTCCGCGTCTCTGGCATCACCGTAGGGTAGATGAATGTCACCTTGCCATTGAAGATTTTGTCCGGATAGGCATCCATCCTGATGGTGGCGCTCTGGCCGCGATGCACCATGGCCAGATCCTGCTCGAACACGTCCGCCAGCATCCATACGGTGGAGAGATCGGCGATCTGGTACAGCATTTCTCCCGGCATGAAGCGCTGCCCCTGGACGGCGTGCTTTTCCAACACCACGCCCGTGGCTGCGGAACGCAAGGTGAGATGTCGTCTGATCTCACCTTCCTGCTGCAGCGTATGCAAGTCGGTCTCCGATATGTCCCAGTTGCGCAGCCTCTGCAAGGCATGCTCTGACAGTCGCTGCATTCCCGCCAGAACCTCCTGGCCGCCGCCCTCGACCGACTGCACCCCTTTCCTGGCAATGAGATATTCGTGTTGCGCCGTAATCAACTCCGGACTGTACACATCCATTAGCGCTTCGCCTTTTTTCACCGTCTGGCCGGTGGTATTCACATAGAGCCGCTGGATCCAGCCTTCGAATTTGGGCGCGACCGTGTGTAATCGTCGTTCGTCCGCCTGTACCGTCGCCACCGCCCGCACGGTACGGGTAAGTTCGCGCAGCGCTGCGACCTCGGTTCTCACCCCCAGCTTTTGCACTTTTTCGGTGCTGATCGTCACCACTGAGTTATCAGGCGGGGGCGCTTCGCCCTCGTAGACCGGCAGGTAATCCATGCCCATCGAATCTTTCTTGGGCACCGGCGACGTGTCGGGATGTCCCATCGGGTTGCGGTAATAGAGAATTTTGCCCTGTGTCTTGTCTTGTGTCTTGCCCTGTGGCTTTGACTTCTCGGCTGGGTTAAGCAGCTTGAGCGCAGACGTTACCGGTTTGGCGCTACCCCACCAATAACCCCCGGCCAGGATTGCAGCGGCCAAGGCAAAAACCACTACCAATTTGGCGATGAATTTCACAGCGGCTCCGCCGGGGTAGACGGATTGATCGGTGGTTTGCCGGTAAGCAGGTCGATTTCCGCAAGCGCCTTGTTGTAACCGGCCATCGCTGCCGCTAAACTGATTTCATAATTGAATGCGGTCATCTGGCTATCGAGCAGCGTGAGGAAGTCGACGCGATTGACCTGGTATGCCGCCAATGCCGATTCAACCGTAAGCCGGGCCTGCGGCAGGATGGCGGTCTGGTAGAGCCGCGCCGATTGCAAGTTTTGCTCGGCCATCGCCATCTGCTGGCGCAAACTGGCGGCGACTTCATTACGCTGCGCCTGGTACAGGCTTTGGGCCTGATCGCGCTTTGCCAACGCTTCCGCAACGCGCGGCGCGAGCTTGTTTTCGCGCCACACCGGCAGGTTGATTGCCACCGTCAGGGTGACCATGTCGGGGCGCCGGCTGCCGTCCAGCATGTTGTCGCGCTGGCCATACGCCAAGCGTACGTCAAAGTCGGGATAGTAATTTTTACGCGCCAGATCCAGCGCGCGTTCGTTGCGCGCCACAATACTTTGCAGCGCCAGCAATTGCGGACGCTGCGAAAAAGCGGTTTCGCGCAAGGATTCCAGACTCAAGGTTTCTTCGCGCAATTGCGGCGGCTCCGGCGCCAGCGCTGCGACACCGGTGTTGCGGCCAAGCGCGCGAATGAGCTCGGCCTCGATCGTCGGGCGTTCACGTGCGAGCCTGAGCAGTTCGTCCACTGTTCTGGATATCTGCGTTTGTGCCTTCAGCGCATCAGCCTGGCTTCCCATGCCTATCCCATAGTGTCGCTCGGCGATGTGGAGAAGATCTTCCAGGATGCGCTTGTTTTTCTCGACGATGCGGATTCTTTCGAGCGTGAGTCCCAGATCGAAATAAGCAGTCTTGATGTCGCGTACCACACGGTTCACGGTTTCTTCGTAACCGTAACCGACGCTCTCTGCATCCTTGGCGGCAACGGCTTCGCGCAAACCGCGCTTGCCCGGGAATGGCAGGCGTTGGGACAGACCGATCATTTTCATGGTCATGTCTTCGCGGTTGAAGGTCGATGACGTCAACGGCGCATTGACCACCCCTGCTTCGAGCACCGGGTCATCGAGCGCCGCCGCAGGCGCGATTCTCTGGCTGGCGGCGTCGCGTTCCAGGAGGGCGGACTGAATTTCCGGGTTGTTCTCCAAGGCTTCCGCAATCAGGGAAATAAGGAGAGCGGGGTGATCGGCATTTCCCGCTGCAGAGGCCTTCGGGGGAGCAGCCGCGAAAGTCTGTGTACCCACTTCCGCACGGGCGTTACTTGAAATCTCTACCTGCGCATTTACCGAACCCATCGTCACGACAAGCACTGCAAACACCAGCGCCGGCTGCGACGCAACAGAGAGCGGAATGGTCATCCTGATCTCCTTAAAAATTTGGGAACCACGTTGGTAGCCACCGCGATATCGATTCAGCGATAGCCAACCGGCGGTCATACTTTGCGGCCCAGCAAGCCCATGCGGCAAAGGCATGGCGCGCCCAGGGCGCAATTCAATAACAATAAAGCGAGTATTTGCCCGTGTTACAGGCGGATTTCTTCTATCGAAGAATCAAGCGAGAGGGGGGCGTTGCGGTTGCTGAAGGATGGCGGAAGTAAAGCGGGAATCAAAAGCAATGGCGTAAGAGAAGCCACCGGTGGAAATCGACGAAGCATAGGTTGCGGGAAGCAGGGTGCTGAAACTTGCATAACAAGGCAGGCTCTCGCACGGAAGATTGGAGGTCATGTCACCGGGTGCGCTGTGCGTCGCCGAAACTTCCTCACCCTCATCGTGAAGGTCGCAAGGGGGGGTTACGGCTGGAATATCAAGGCTGGCGCCCATTTGTTTCGCTTGCACGCACAAGGGCATGATGGCGGCGACCGCGCCTTGCAGCGGGAGCCACAGCATGATTACAACCAGTAAAAGTTTTCGTCCGCACACCATGATCAGTTCAGCATAAAGGACTTTTCCTGCGGACGCAAGCTGTCTATGCCATAAAGCGAAGGCACGTATTCTGATCGCCAGCGACCGCGCCTTCCGGTTCGCTATGAAGTATGCGCGCCAGAATGATTCCATCCGCGATCATTTCACGGAATATCACCACATAGCGTCCGACAACAAGGTTACGTTACGTAGTCCCAGCGCTAAAAAGGTAAAATTAACTTGATTTCTTCGCTGGCGGCCACTGCTGCGCTGTATGTTTTACCCGCAAAATTTCCACCTTCGCGGCTAGCATACGATAAATCACCACATAGCTTTCATGTGCGACCAACTCGCGGGTGCCGCGCTTGCGGCCATTGCGGCCGATCTCTGGATGCGTTGCAAGTGGCGTTACCTTGTCCTCGATGAGGTCAATCATCTTTTCCGCGTTCTTCGGACTGTCTTTTGCGATTTGCTGGCTGATTTTTATCAGATCGTTAATTGCCTGTTTTTTCCAGTGGATGGCATGCACGCTTTTCCCTTACGCTTGCTTGATCGCGCCACGAATCCGACGCATGGCTTCATCATGCGGAATTGTCGGACTGGTATCGTCAATCGCTTCCTGTATCTCGGCTTTCAGCCACTTCGTATAGGCGGCGGCTTCGTGCGCTTCTTTCATGGCAACAGCCCGATCTGGCCGCTTATGCTTGGTAACGCTGCTCGGATCGTAGTTCGCCGCATCTACGTCGAAGCGTGGAATACCTATCCCTTTCAGGTAATCGACCAGCGTTTCAAGTTTGTGGAAGATGCGTACCTGGTGGCTGCGCTGTGCCGCCAATGTGCGCTCGGTCATGCCGTATTTCACCAGAATGCCCCAGCCGCCTTCTTGTCCGACAACGTGCGCGCTCTGCACGACGCCAGCTTCAGCCAATTTCGACAGCGTGGCATGATCAATGGTTTCGGTCGCCATGCATTTCTCCATGTTATTGCGAAACTTTAATCATTGAACCTAAATCCGGTAGTTGA
>JAKDLC010000093.1 GCA_030453055.1 Nitrosospira sp. | reverse complement strand
CTTCGCCGCCCTGGTCCGACAAGTGATCGAACTTCGCCGGGCCATCTTCCAGTTCAATGCCCGTCGTCAATAGTGTCGCCACTTCCGGAGTCAGGCGCCCCATGATCCGTACCGCATATTCACGCTCGACTTCGAAACGCGGATGCATCAACCGGTTAGCCAATTCCCCGTCCGTTGTAAAAATCAGCAACCCGCTGGTGTTGTAGTCAAGCCTGCCGACGGCTATCCATTTAGACGATCGCAATTGCGGCAGCTTGTCGAATACTGACGGACGGTTTTGCGGATCATCGCGAGTGACAATTTCCCCCTCAGGCTTGTGATAGAGCATGACTCGCGGCAGACGTTCGGCGGATTTAAAATGAATGGTGCGCTTCCCCACCCGCACTATATCCTCAGGTCCCGCCCGGTCGCCAATACTCGCGACCCTTCCATTGATGGTCGCCTGCCCGGCGGCGATCAACTCCTCCATCTCCCGCCGTGACCCCAACCCTGCCTGCGCCAGCAATTTGTGAAGTTTGTGCGTAACCGATACGGATGCCGATACGGACGCGGGGGTCACATCAGCGCCGGCCAACGTTGATGTTTTTTTCGTTCCGGGCTTTGGCCTGAGCGGCCCGGGCGGCCTGCGCGGCCTTGGTCTCATGTCAGATATCCCTGCGCTCGAGCACCGCCTGCGCCAATGTGCCGCTATCGACGTGCTCCAGTTCGCCACCCACCGGCAAGCCGCGCGCGATCCGGGTAACCTTCAACCCTTTGTCATGGAGCAGCTCGCCGATGTAATGGGCGGTCGCCTCGCCCTCCACGGTGAAATTGGTTGCCAGCACGATTTCCTGCACCAGGCCGTCCCGAGCTCGCTTCAATAATCGATCAAGATGAATTTCCCGTGGCCCGACGCCATCCAATGGCGAAAGTCTGCCCATCAGCACGAAATACATGCCCTTGTAGCAGTGCGCCTGCTCCATCATCAGCAGATCGGCGGGCATCTCCACCACGCATAGCAATGCCGGGTCGCGTCGTGGAGAACGACACAATTCGCATACCATTTCTTCGGTAAAATTATTGCACTTGTCACAGCGCCTGATATGTTCCAGCGCATAACCGAGCGAATCCGCGAGCCGCCGTGCGCCGGCATGATCGCGTTGCAACAGATGATAGGCCATACGCTGCGCCGACCTGGGACCGACGCCGGGCAGGCAGCGTAACGATTCGATCAGATCTTCGAGGCTGGTTGGCGTTTTCATTGTAAGTGAAGCGGGAGGAAAGCATTGAAACACGCAAATGGACATCATTTCCAGAAAGCGGCATAGGCCATCCCGCCGTTACGGCTCGAGGGAATCCTCCATTAATTCAAAACTGCAATTTCATCCCCGGCGGCAGAGTCAGTCCGGAGGTGAAACCGGCCATCTTTTCCTGGGTGGCGGATTCCACCCTCCGAACTGCGTCGTTTACCGCTGCGGCGATCAGATCTTCGAGCATATCCTTATCGTCCCCAATCAGGCTGTCGTCGATGCTGACACGCTTTACATCGTAGCGACACGTCATCACTACCTTGACCATGCCTGCGCCGGACTGGCCCTCGACCTCCATCGAGGCCAATTTTTCCTGCATCTCTTTCATGTTTTCCTGCATTTGCTGAGCCTGTTTCATAAAATTACCCAAGCCGCCTTTCATCATTTTTACCTCCGCTATTGAATGGGCTTGATCGAAGAAACGATCAATTTTGCGTCGAAATTCTCCACCAGTTCCCGCACAAACGGGTCTTTTTCGATGGCTGCGATGGCCTGCGATTGCTTCTCCTGCTTCTCGATATTCTCCAGTTCCGCAGGGGTCATGCCGGTGACGATCCCGACCGAAAACTTTAACCGAACCGGCTTACCAAGGTACGCGCTTAGAGCGGCTTTCATTTTATCCTGGTAGTCAAGGAGGTGTTTATGCGGCTCCGGGACGCAAAATTCGATTTCGTCGGGAGAGGCATTTTTCACTTCGCAGTGCTGGGCCAGCATTTTGGTCATGCCGCTTAATTTTAATCGGCTTATCGTCGCCGTCCAGTCGCCGCCGAACGAGTTTACCGCGGCGTCCGGCTCAACCGCTGCTGTCGCTACTGTCGCCACAGTCTTTGCTGCCTTTGCTGTCTTCGCCGTCTCAGCCGTCTCAGCCGTCTCAGCCGTCTCAGCCGTCTCAGCCACGTCCGCGGCCTTTACCGTCTTTGTCCCTTCCGCAGCCTTGGTGGGCCTGGGAATTGACGACGAAGGATGTTTTATCCCTGCATCAGACCTGCGCCCTGTAACTTCCGGTATCGCCGCCGGTACCGCCGACAAGTCCTCCGGCATGAACGCCAGCATCCGCATCAACGTCATGGTAAAACCGGCGTACTCGTCCGGGGCCTGACTCAAGTCGGAACGGCCCTGTATGACGATCTGATAAAACAATTGAATATCTTCCGGCATGAACGTTTTTGCCAGCGCGAAAATCCGCTCGCGCTCCGGCGTGTCCTCGCCGATGGCGGATGGTACGATTTGCGCCAGAGCAACGCGATGCAATAACGTCGCCAAATCCTGCAATGCGGCGTCAAACGACAAACTACGGGTTTCCATCGCATCCGCCAGCTCCAGCATCCGGGCGCCATCTTTCTGCGCCAGGGCGTCCAGGAGGTCGTAGAGATAACCCTGATCGACGGCGCCCAGCATGTCGCGCACCGCCGTTTCCTCGACCTTCCCGTCACCGAAGGCTATCGCCTGATCCAGAATGCTCAAGGCGTCGCGCATGCTGCCCTGCGCCGATCGCGCCAGCAATTGTAACGACGCGGCGTCACAGCTTATCTGCTCCTGTTCAAGGACATGCTTCAGGTGCGAAGCGATCAGCGGCAGCGGAATCTGCTTCAGGTTGAATTGCAGACAGCGAGACAGAACCGTGACGGGAATTTTCTGCGGGTCGGTAGTGGCGAGTATGAACTTCACGTGTTCCGGCGGCTCTTCCAGGGTTTTCAGCATGGCGTTGAAAGCCGACTTGGAGAGCATGTGGACTTCATCGATGATGTAAACCTTGTAACGGGCGCTGGTGGGAGCATAAAGCGCGTTTTCCAGCAGTTCGCGCATTTTTTCCACTTGTGTATTGGATGCGGCGTCCATCTCGATCAAATTGACGAAACGCCCGCTGTCAATTTCTGTACAAGCCGGACAGCTGCCGCAAGGCGTCGCCGTAATACCAGCCTCGCAGTTCAGAGCCTTAGCCAGAATGCGGGCGATGGTGGTCTTGCCGATACCGCGGGTGCCGGTAAACAGGTAGGCATGGTGCAGCCGTCTTTGTTCAAGCGCGTTGGTTAGCGCCCTGACCACGTGATCCTGTCCGGTCAGTTCCGAAAAGCTCTTGGGACGCCATTTGCGGGCAAGGACTTGAGTCTGGGACACGATATTGAGGAGGGGATACAGGCTCGATGAGGACTTGAGTTCGTTACGCGTACAATCAGAGGATGGAGCAAAACAAAATCCCGCGCAATCATCACGCGAATTTATGAAGCATCCTGGCTAAAAAGGGTGGCGAGCCTGATCCCCGGCACTTGCAGAGAATAGCTGTGGCTGCTTCCTTCCGGACCTGACCAGGTTCACTACTATGCAATGCGGGGAGGCCCGCCATATAAAACATCAGATCAAATGACCAGAATCTTTCCTGTTGCTGTAAAACGTTGATAATCAACTCATTAAGCTTAATTTGCGAACGATATTGCACCAACGCGTCGCGACATCCATCCATCCCGGTATTGTGCACGGAGTTGACGGCTGCGTCTACCGCCATAGCCTGCAAACGGCCCGGCTAAGACTGCGTCCCGATTCCCGGGTATGGCAGCCGCTCCATCAAATAGCACAGGCAGTCCTGGCGGATCACCCGCTCGTCACGGGTAATCATGGCGGGAATGAACGCCCGCCGCGTCAACAGCCACCCATCGCTTAGCTCGAAAAACCTGGCGGCAACCTCCAGCCCCTCCTCATCCCAAACCTCCAGCGGCGCCCGACAGGCGGAATCGACGCGACCAAAGCAGGTACCCGGTTGCAGCTCGCAGAAATTGAAATGATCCAGCTCGGCTTCGAAGACGATGTCAGCTTCGCCCTGACCAAAGAGAAAATCAATGGACTCAGGTACCTTGACCGTGGCGACGGTGTGGTAGAGATCGAACTCTTGCCGGAAAAGCGGCTGCTCGGGAAAATGATCCAGATGCAAGGCCGCCTCCACCAGGCGTTCGGCATGGTCGTCAGCCGCGCCCACTCCGGCCTTGCCGCATTCCACCGTGACTGCGGGGCAAATGTCGGCAAAGGCCGCCGATTGCACGCCCGGCGGACGCACAAAATGCACCACGATGCGCGAGAACAGCCGGGCGAGATGGAAAAAACGCGGATCCAGCCTGTTGATGCAAGCATAGTGGGGATTGAGACCGGTGTTGTTGTGAATGTCAATGCTGGCGAATACTTTGCGCATTTTCATTTCTTCTACCACCCGCGCCATGATTGCGTATTCGGGATGCATAGTACCATCGGCGCCGGGCCATACGCGATTGTAGTCCACCTGGTTTTCCAGCCGGCGCACCCCGGCACGGGCAGCCGCGATGTTGCCGATGAACAGGGAGAAGGCGCGCGGCAACTCGCGGTCGAGGTACTTTTGCAGTACCGCCTGTACCGCCTTGAGGCCGGTGTCTTCGTTGCCGTGCAGCAGCACGGAGACGAACAGCGGCTCCGGGCGTCTGCCCGGCAGGTGGATCAGGGTTGGGCCGGTCAATATGCTGTGCAGGTCGCGTGCCTGCGCATTGAGCAAACCGGCCGGCGGTGAGCCGAGTACCGTCAAGTTCATTATATTACAGATCCCATTGGTGTACGGGTTTGCCGCTGCGCTGCTCGCGGAGATAGGCGGCGGAAAGCAGCAGGAAGTCGCGCTGGGTCTTGTCCGCATAAATCCGCTGCCAAGCGGCGCCCGTCTGGCCACTGGCGACGCGGGCCTTCACGACGCCAACATAATATTCCGCTTCGTCGCGGTCGATGCCGAGTTGCTTCAGGGCATGAATGGCTTGCGGAATCAGTTCATCCAGCAGCAACGTGCGCACATCGGTCTCCAAACCATCGAGCCAGGTAATGGAGGCCGACAACCCATCCCGCGCGGAGCGATAAAAATTGTCGCGCGCGGTTTCAAACGGCATTCTGGCCTCTGGCGCCAGGGTATCGCAGGCGTAGAAATGGGCGAGGCCAAAATACAGCGCAGCATTGGCGATCTGATCGACGATGCTGGGGCCGCTGGGAATGACGCGGTGCTCGATGCGCAGGTGTGGCGTGTTGGCGTCGTCGAAGCCGACAAGCATGCGGTTCCAGCGCCAGATGGTGCCATTGTGCAGCCGCACGTGAACGAATTGCCCCGGTGGCGTATCGGAGTGGATTGGCAGGAGCACCGGGTAGCTGCGCAGGTTCTCTTCGAAGCATTCACAGGGTGAATCGTACAGGTAGCCGGAGCCGAAGGTCACCCGGCGTTCCTTGTCCATCAGACCGTGGAAGCCGCCCAGATCCACCGCCTGTTCAAACAAGGGGATGCGTGTTTCGTCCCAAAGATCCTTCCCGAACAGAAACGGCGAATTGGCGCAGGCGGCGACGATGGGCGCCGACAGGATAATTGACGTATTGTAGTAACGCACCGCCTCGCTTGCGGGTGTTTGCAGATGCACCTGAAACGAGGTGGTGGCGGCCTCCAGCATCATATCCTGGTGCACGATGTCGAGATGCTCGCGGCCCGCAATACTGATGGTGATCGGCTTGCCCGCGCGCTGCAGCAACGCCTGTTCATTCAGAGCGAAGTAACGGTTGAGCGGCGATATGTTTTTCAGCACCAACTGGGATTCGTGAATCGTTGGCAGGATACCGATCATCACCAGCGAGGCGTCCAGTTCGTGCGCCACATCGAGGCAGCGCCGCCAAGTACGGGTGAGCTCCGCTTCCATGCGCGACAGAGCATTGCCGAAGAGCGGCTGTGGCGTGCCGTTCAGCTCTACATTGAACTTGGACAGCTCCGGCACCACCAGCGGATCGTTGAGACGCCTCAAGTAGGCTTCGTTGATCGGCGCCGGAAAGTAGTTGTGGTCCACCAGCCAGGATTCAAGTTCGAAGCCGCCGACATAACCGGATTTGGCGAAGCAGCCGGCGGCGAGTTCACGCCGCAGCAGCGCCGATTCCTCAGCCAGCCTCGCCTCGAACTCGCGGAAGTCCTCCGGCGCGAAACGGGCTTTACCGATTTCCTGGCCCATGTGAATTACTCGCTGGCGCGCGTCAATTTATGAAACATCCGGGCTAATAATCATTTTTCACAAAAATATACCAAAGAACATAAAAAATCATGGATTGTAATCATTTTTCATGATAGCGTGGGTTTTGTACAGGAGTCATCGTTTTTCATGACTAAAGCAAATAATAAACAATTTTCAGAGGCAGTAAGCGTTTTTCAGGAAAGACACTTACCGGAGAAAGCAAAGCCAGCCGGTTACGCAGCGCTTATCGATGCATACAATCTGGCCGTGCCTTTGCCCATAAAATTGTCAGCGATTGGTACGCGCCATAAGGTTTATGAAGAAGACGGCTGGCATATCTATACGCCGCGTCACATGCCAGATGCCACCTTGGAAGGGCATCTGGTATTTGCCCTGAAATATGAAGGGCTCGACTTGGCAGTTCTGAAACGGCTTTTTGAAGCCGTTTCTCCCGAAGTCATTGAAAACATCGTTAAATCAAAACCGACCAGCAGCTATGCCCGCCGTCTATGGTTTTTGTATGAATGGCTATTGAATAAGGAGCTAAGCTTGCCTGATGCCAAGACTGGCAGTTATGCGAAAGTGATTGATACCACCCAGCAATGGGCGATTACCGGCGTAACTTCCACACGGCACCGGGTGCGCAACAACCTGCCGGGAACCAGAGATTTTTGCCCGTTAGTTTTTCGCACACCGATCATTGAGCAGTATGTGAAGGCAAATCTATCCGACCGAGCACGTCAGACTGTCAGCAAACTATCCGCTGATATTCTCGCTCGTACTGCCGCCTTCCTGCTGTTGAAAGATTCCAAATCCAGCTATGCGATTGAAGGAGAAGCTCCGCCGCAAAATCGTATCCAAAGATGGGGCCAAGCCATTGGCGAGGCAGGCAGGAAGCCGCTTGATCTGGATGGATTGCTTCGTCTCCAGCGGATCGTCATCGGAGATAGCCGGTTTATCAAACCAGGACTCAGGCAGGAAGGCGGATTTGTCGGCGAACATGAACAAGGTGGCCGCCTGCCTTTGCCAGAGCATATCAGTGCCAGACCTGAGGATTTGCCCGAGTTGGTTCAAAGTATGCTTGATTTTGATCGCCGTTTTGCCTGTGAGCTGGATGCCGTTCTGGCAGCTGCCATGCTCGCTTTTGGTTTTGTCTATATCCATCCGTTTGAAGATGGCAAT
>JAKDLC010000092.1 GCA_030453055.1 Nitrosospira sp. | reverse complement strand
GCTGCCGGTCCAACGGGGGAAGCCGGAACGGCTGCTGGCGCACCTGCTGCAGGGCGGTGACAGGGCGCAGCTGTGGCTACATTGCGTGAGCGATTGGCCTTCAGCGCCCAGGCTGGTAATGTTGTCGCCCGGTGCGCTCAGACCGCGCGTGCCAATCGAACTGCCCAGATTTGATTCGTTTATCGGCCGACCCAATAAATCGCAGGCAACTACTGGGATGACCCATGGGTGACGGGTTATGGCGGAACTCCCGAGCGCGCCTTGATTGCCCGCCGCCGCAACGATCAACACGCCGCGTTTGAGGGCCAGAGTAAGCGCCTCTTCCAGCGCATGTTCCCCCTTGGTGGAAGGCTGTGCCAGGGCCAGACTCAGATTGATGACTTGCGCCCCTGCCTTAATGCATTCAAGGATTGCGACTGCCAGTTCCTGCGGCGTCGCGCTGGGCATATGTTCACGCCCGGCCGTTGTTTCGGTAAAAATGGGGCGTATCAGGAGGGTACAGCCGGGACAAATGGCGGGTGCCGGGGAGTTCCGCTTTGCGGATAAGATCCCGGCTATAAAGGTTCCGTGCAGGCATGCTGTGCTGTTGGCCTGTGTGCAGGCAGCCCCATTATTTCCCGAAATGTCGCGGAAGTGCTCGCTCGCCATATCGGCATGTTGGGTAACGACAGGACCATCGACCAAGCCGATCTTGATATCGGGGATACCGCTAGTGCGTTCCATCAATGCCGTGAGCTTGACTGATTCCAGAGGGGCCATAAGGTTTTATCCTGACTATTCTGTCTAACAGTGCTGTAGGTGCTGCAGAAAAACCCTTGTGGGATCGACCTTTGATTCAAAACCTGCAGCAGAAGGCGAAATTTTTTTAAGCTTCCATATATCTATAGCTTAGAGAGAGGGAAATTACAAGGCGTGAGGTACGCGCATAATGACGCGCGAAGTCGAGCACCGTGTCGTTGCTGGGCGGCGTGTAGCCGGCCAGTTAAGGCCCGCTGCGGCGGCGAGCTCCACATATTTGGTAACGACGTCTTTGGAAATGCAAAGTGCGGCGGCAATCTGTTGTGTGAGAGCTTGGCCTCAAACTTCAAACACAATACATCTTTTATTTACGCATAGTGTTCCTCGGTGCGGGCATGCTGTCTTCAGATAAAAAGCTGGGAACTTGTCGATGTCCTTGGCTTCCACAAATCCTAAAGTGTCGCTTTGCGGGTAATGATGTAATCCGGCGCGCCGCATTTGATGCGCTTGGGTTCGTTGGTGGCAATCGCGCCGGGGTGAAAAGCTTCGAGCAGCGTTTTCAGCGCAGGCCGGTGGGTGTGTTCGGTGGCATTGCAGGCGATCTCTACTTGCGCCAGATAGTCTTTAAAAATTGCGTTAACCACGCTTAGTCCGTTCCGGTATGCGGCTTCCCCCTGATGTGCTGAGCTACCTGGGCTTACGCGGCGCCTTGGCGAACAGCGGGTCATAGATAAAATCGGGCAGTGATTTCAGAATCGTCGCGACCATTGCCATTTGCCAGGGAATCACGGCGAATGATTTCTTCTGCTCGATGATGCGAACGATTTTTTCGGCAACCGTTTCCGCCGTCAGGATAAAGGGCATGCGAAAGGGATTGCTCGCGGTCATCGGCGTAGCAATATAGCCGGGACAGATGGTGATGACGGACACACCGTCGCCGTGCATTTCCACGCGCAGGCTTTCCAGATAGCGGATAGCGGCGGCTTTTGAGGCCGAGTAGGCGCCCCCTCCGGGAAGTCCCCGATAGCCGGCAACGCTGGCGATGCCGACCAGGCTGCCTTGCCTGGCTGTTCGCATCGCCACGGCAAACGGCTGGAAGAGGTTGACCATGCCGATGACATTGGTGATGAGGATATCCTCGAAAACTGCGCTATCCTCGGCGTATTCGGTGAGGGTGCCGCGGCTGATGCCGGCATTGGCAATAACGATATCGGGACAACCGTGGCGACCCATAAAATCGTGTGCAGCCGCCCGGATTGCGGGCGCATCGCGGACATCGGCGGCATAGATCGAGACACCGGATAATTCCGCGGCAAGGCTTTCCAGCAAGTCCTCGCGCCTTGCAATCAAGCCAAGCGTTGCACCCATACCCGCATAGCGTTGCGCCAATGCTCTGCCCAAGCCGCTCGACGCACCGCTAATGATGACCCGTGGCGGCATCAGGCAGGGTTCATCAAATGGATAGCGCAGCGGGCGGAAAAATGCGGCGCTATTTCTTCATCTTCTCCTTACGTACCTTGTCGATCAATTCATCCAGTATTCTGATGGTATCCTGCGGCGTGCCGCCCATTTTTCCGCTGGTAACGTACCTGCCATGCACCACCAGGGCGGGCACGCCCGAGAGATTGTAATCCTTGGACATTTGCGTGGACCGTGATACCTGGTTTTGAACCGAGAAAGAGTTGTAGGCGTCGATGAACTTCTGCCGGTCTATCCCTTGCTTTTCGACCCAGGCGAACAAAACCTCGTCCTTGGTCAGATCGGACTTGTCGCGATGGATAGCGTCGTAGACATTGTCGTGCAGCCTGTCTCTTGCGCCGAGGGCTTCCAGTGCGTAAAAAGTTTTTACGCCGGGAATCCAGTTGGGTCGAAATATGGCGGGAACATAACGAAAGCTCACATCCTTGGGCATCGTCTTCAGCCAGGCTTTGATGTGCGGATGCAGATCGTAGCAGTGCGGACAACCGTACCAGAAGAATTCGAGAACCTCTATGTTATTGCCGCTTTCCGTTGGCCGAGGGTGAGGCAGGACCGTGTAATCACGCCCTTCAACCGGTTCGGCGCGAGCGCCGGAAGCAACGGCGATGCTGATACCGGCAAGTAATAGGGCTGCAAGTAAACGCATGGATAAACGCATGGATTTCATTTTTTCTCCTTGAGATGAACAACCCGAATGTTTCATAAATTCGCGTGATGATCGCGCAGGATTTTGTTTTGTAGGGGGATTTTGTGAGGGAGTGGCGTAGTTATTCATACGCCCGACTGAACAAAATTTCCATACGAAACAAAAGACCAGCGAGGACGCGCGTCAATTTATGAAACATCCGGGCTAACCTTTGTTCACGTCGGCCTCGGGACATTCCCCCTCTTATTGCGCGCCTTCACGTACTTTAATGAGACTGCTTTGCACGCCGTTTCGTTGCAAGGAGGCGCGAACCTGATTGATGTCGTCAATTTTAGTAAAAGGCCCTACGCGCACCCTGTGCCAAATACCTTTTTCCGGCAAGTCGGCGGCATGCACAGACGCTTCCACGCCGAGCATTGCGAGTTTTGCTTTCAGATTGTCAGCGTCATCGGCGTTCTGGAAAGAACCGGCCTGAAGAAAATAGATGTCGCCGGACGATGGCTGCTTTGCCGCCTGTTTGAGTTGCTGTTCTGTTACGGGTTCCTCGGCGCCCGGCAGTATTTTGTAGAACTCAAAGCGTGGCTTGTCATCGGCGGCCCTGGCGTGTTTATCTTCACTGCTGAGGGTCTGACCCCTTTTCTGCGTGTTGTGATCACCATTTACCGCCGCGCTATCCGCGCGTTTATCCTGAGAAATGAAGGGACTGGGCGCCTGGCTGATGTACATCCACATGCCTATTGCGCTGAGAAGACCAAGGACATAGCCGATAAACACTCCCAACAAGAGCGTGTTTCCGTTTTTGCCGGGGGCTGAAGAATTCGGGCGGGTTTTGTAATCTCGACTCATGGAAGACTCTATCGGGAACATCCCGGCCTACATTTTGTCCGGCGCGCTTACGCCCAGCAGTTCCAAGCCGTTACTCAACACTTGCCGTATCGCGGCAACCAGCCCCAACCGGGCAAGCCGTAGCGAAAGTTCCGGCACGAGGAAACGGGTAGCATTATAGTAACTGTGAAACTCGCCCGCCAGTTCCCTGAGATAAAAGGCGATCAGATGAGGAGAGAATTCCTTTGCCGCCGCCTCCACGATCTCGGGGTAATCAATCAACTTTTGCAACAGGGATAATTCGACCGGGCTGTCAAGCGCAGACATGTCGGCCATGACAAGGGCGGCGTCGTCGCCATTCCATTGCTCCAGCACGCTGCAAACCCTCGCATGCGCATACTGCACGTAATACACCGGGTTATCATTGCTTTGCGATTTGGCCAGATCCAGATCAAAATCCAGATGCTGGTCGCTTTTTCGCGTGACATAGAAAAATCGCGCCGCATCGTTACCCACTTCCTGGCGCAACTCCCTTAACGTGACGAATTCCCCTGCGCGTGTCGACATGGGAGCCTTTTTGCCGCCACGGTAAAGCACCGCAAATTGCACCAGCGCAATTTCAAGTTTCGCGGGATCAAGCGCCAAGGCCTGTATCGCCCCCTTTACCCGCGAAATATACCCGTGATGATCGGCCCCCCAAACATCGATGACGCACGCAAAGCCACGCTCGAACTTGTTGAGATGATAGGCGACATCGGAAGCAAAATAGGTGAACTGTCCATTTTCCCGCTGTAGCACCCGGTCTTTTTCGTCGCCGAAATCAGTCGAACGGAACCACTTGGCGCCATCCTGCCGATACAAGTAATTTCGTTGTTCGAGCAGTTGAACCGCGTGGGCTACCATACCACTGTCGAATAGCGATTGCTCGGAAAACCACGTATCGAAAACCACGCCAAATTCCATCAAGTCATTGCGGCAGTCGCCCAGTTGCTCGGTAAGAACGAAATTGTGAATGTACGCATAATCCTGTCCCAGCAATCGCTTGGCGTTGGCGATGAGTGTGTCGAGCCGCCCCTCGGTATCGGCATCCGCTTCCCAGGAGAGGTGTTCAAACAGCAGATCGGGCCGGTGCACATAACGCGCCCCATGCGCTTTGTAAATCAGGCGCGCCATATCACGAACGTATTCACCTTGATAGGCGTTACCGGGGAAGCGTGCGGCAACCCCGTTCAATTCCAGATAACGCAGCCAGGTGGAAAGCGCCAGAATGTCCATCTGCCGCCCCGCGTCGTTGACATAGTATTCGCGCGTGACGGAATAACCCGCGGCTGCCAACACGTTGGCGAGGCTCGCGCCAAACGCCGCGCCGCGCCCATGTCCGACATGCAGCGGTCCGGTGGGGTTGGCTGAAACGAATTCCACCTGGATTTTCCTGCCCGCGCCGATACCGCTATGACCAAACTTTCCGCCGCTCTCCAGCACATAACGCGGGAATTGCTGTTTGACGGAAATCTTGAGGAACAGGTTAATGAATCCCGCACCCGCGATTTCGACTTTTGCCAGATATGGCGAAGCGGAAAGCGCATCGATGAGTGATGCGGCAATGACGCGCGGATTTTGATGCAGCGGCCGGGCCAACTGCATCGCCAGATTGCAGGAGTAATCGCCGTGGCTTGCCTGCTTGGGGCGCGCGAACTCCACATCCACGTCCAGACCCGGCGGCGCCATTTCATTCAACGCAGGACGCAGGAGTTCGGTAAAGTGGGACTTGAAGTTGGGCTGAGCTGGCGGAAACATGGCTTCGTCATAGCGACAGGGTGTTTGCAGCCGTTATTATAACGATGTTGAGAGGGATTGAGCTAAGGCAATCGTCCAGCCGGGTTGGCTTGACGTTTTCTTGCCAAAATATTAGCGCAATCTGAGATAGCCTTCTGTTTCAGGGAAATTAAAGCGCACTATATTGGCGCCGCGGCGCAGCCTCGGTTGCCGGCCAATGGGCTTGAACGGCCCTGCAGCTGAATGCGATCGTTCAATCCGCAGCCGCCTTTCGCGCGGCGAGAAAATTCGCAGTTCAAACTGTCCGGGGCGAATTTCCCGCAATTCCGGGGCGAATGGCTTAGCCAGCGGTTCGCCCACGAACACGCCTTCTCCCGGCCAGGCCACGCTCTTCCAGTAGGCTTCGATGGCGCTTGCGCCAAGGGCATAATGGAACATGGCGATACCGGGAAAAGGAAATTTCTGCATATGGTTGCATGGTTCCACCACGGTGCCGTAGCTTGCCGTGGCGCCCGCCTCCAACCAGCGCAGGCTGCTCATCTGGCTTGAATCGGTAAGTTGGCCGCCGGTCGATGTCAAATGGTCGCCCAACGCGCCCGGCAGAAAATCCAGCGTATCCAGTTGCGGCACATGCGCGGCTCCCGTGAAGTAAAAAAGGACGTCGTCGCGGCCCGTAATCGCCTCGGTTTCCAGAACTTCGATGGGGAAAACACCGGCTAATTCTTTTGCAGTCTGCTCGAAATAAGCTGCCCGTACACTGCGCAACTTGTCGGGCGTAATTACCAGGTAAGCACTTCCCCCCGGCAAGCTGTGGTCGGCGGCGACGCCGCGATCGATAAGTGCCTTGATCTGCTCGAAACTGGCTCCCGCCAGCATCATCGCAGGCCGTAACTTGTGATCGGCGGCAGGACGAAGACTGGGAGAGTTGAAATAGGGGCTGGGCTTCGTCGGGCCGCAACTGGATGAGCAATAGTCTTCGTCGAAGCCGAAAGCCAGCGCGGAAGTCAGAGACATGCAGTCCACCCGGTAGGGAACGGTCCATGCCACGGCGTAGGCTTGAACATGAGCGGGCGTGAGCCGATCGATCTCAGCCTTCAAGTGCTCAAACTCATCCTTCGAGAGAGAGCTGCGACCGGGCGGGAAATGCAGATGGATCATGTTGGCCGCCGGAATATGGCGCGCCTGCCGGTAGTACTCTCCGATTTGGCGTGACAGCGGATCGTCATCGTTGACGATGACGGCAAGGTCATCGGACGTCAGCGCCGTACGCGGCAACTGAACTCGCGGCTGCGCATCGGCAGGCGATGGCCGGAACAGCGAAGCGATCAGCAGAACGACAAGGAATTGCGCTAAAAGCTTCGTCATGGGTAACCGGTTACCGTGCGGCGTGGCGCTATCGGGTTATTTGCAAACAACTAAGCTTCTGATTCACGTCAAGTTCGAAGGCGTTGCGCGAAGGGGTGCTATCATCCGCATAATAACGGCTACGGAAAAACGAGTCTACCTTCCCATGCTGCCTCTTCACGACCTTCTTTACCAGCGAACACCGCGCGTGCCGGTGACGAAACTGCTGGTAGGCGTCAATCTCCTGGTTTTCGCGGCCATGCTCGCTGGCGGCGCAGGCCTGTGGCATTCGGATAACACTGTGCAATTGGCCTGGGGAGCGAATTTTGGTCCGGCTACACAGGACGGAGAATGGTGGCGCCTGGGTAGCGCCATGTTCCTTCACTTCGGCGCCATACATCTGACGTTGAATCTGTGGGCGCTCTGGGACGGGGGGCAACTGGTTGAACGCATGTATGGGCACGCTCGATTTGTCGTCATCTATTTTGCCAGTGGGTTGACGGGCAATCTGTTATCGCTCGTCGCGCATAAAGGATTAGCCGTATCCGGCGGGGCGTCAGGCGCCATTTTTGGCATGTACGGCGCTCTGCTGATCTTTCTGTGGCGGGAGCGCCACAATCTTGATCCCGGGGAATTCCGCTGGTTTTTCTGGGGAGCCGCCGGTTTCGCGACAGCCACTCTTATTTTCGGTTTTTTGATTACCGGCATCGACAACGCGGCGCATATAGGTGGTTTTTTGGCCGGAATGCTGGGCGGAATACTATTTTC
>JAKDLC010000091.1 GCA_030453055.1 Nitrosospira sp. | reverse complement strand
CAATACACCCCGTAGCGGCCTCACCCGGAAGGTGAGCCTCAAATAATACGAAATATTGTTATTAATCATAATGCTGATCTATTAAATGAGCGGTCAACTACCGGATTTAGGATTATTCTTTCTAACCGCCAAAGGTGCAAAAATACGAACCGCCAGTTTCCCTTCATCCTGACCAGGAACAATCTCCTCAAACCATGATCGTAAAGGCCCGTGGGACCGCCGTGCTTGCCAGCCCATCATTACCCGGACAGCAAGAAAAATAGTTGAGAGTGAATGCCAGATAATTACCGACCAGAGACCGATGTCCGGTCGGCCTATAAACCAGCCGAATGTCAACAGAATCAGGTTAGGATTACGCCGGGCGGTAACGAGCCGGTTAAATGAATCCAGGGGGCGCCAGATAAAAATGTCAAATGAGGCGATCCAAAACTGGAAAACTCCCTCACACAATCGGCCACCCACATAGCCGATGAGTATCAGCCAGAATACTATTGGCAAGTCGGATACCTGGATTAGTGCTGCGGTCGACCCTACACCCCAAGCCATATACCATAGCGGCGGATGAATAATATCCAGGCCGTGATCGAGCACATCCCCAAAACGGCTTGAGGTGACAGTCACTCGCGCCAGTTTTCCATCGACGGTATCCAGGAAAGTCATCAACCAACCCATCACCAACCCAATGCCGTAGTGGCCATACCAAAAGGCAACCCCGGCCAGCACTGCAAACACAAGACTGAGCAGCGTAACCTGGTTTGGCCGTATACCGGAGCGTACACAAACGCGGACAGCCCAGAATGCGGGGTTGGGCCAGAGCCATTTCGTCACGAGGTCGGTTACGCCTTTGTACGATCGGGCAAACAGTTCCGACTCCAGCCGCCGGCAGCTATCTCTACTGATAAGCAATAGGTAGGGCAGGTCCCTTTTCTTGAGGTTTTGCTGAAGGCCCAACAGATTCAAATCTTTTAGTGTATAACGAGGTAAGGCAGAAACAGCCTCTCCTTTTCCCCCGTTTATAAAATTTGCCAGCACACGGGGCATATTTCCATCAGTAGTCCGGATTGCGACCGACTGGCCTTCGTCGCTGGCAAGCACCAGGTTAACTCGCGTGTTAATCAAAGCCATCAGGACCCTGACGTCAAACAAATGATCTGCCCGTAAAAATAATGCCGGCGCATGTGCTGGAATCTGTTCGGGACTATCAACCAGCCTGGTCTGCGCAAATGTCTTTAACATCCGTTGCAGTCGCTCACGACCGCTCAGGCCCCAGATGTTCGTCTCGCTGTCTCCGAGGATATAGATGTAGGTTATCACTGGGAAACTCCGGGTCGTTTGTCTGTGGTCTGGATTTGAAAACATTGACCTGCTATGTTCGTAATGGCTGCCGGGGTATGCAAAAACACACAAATCGGAATATATGCCATATCTCTACCACGGCAATACCCTATACGGAACGAGCGCCGAATTCTTCTACTCCAATGGAAAATAATAAGCAAGCGGTCTAAAACACCCGCCGCAACCAGAAATTGGCAAAGATGATCAGCACCAGTCCGGGGGCAAGCGCGGTCAGGGCCGGGTTCAAATGCAGCAATAGACCCGTATTTGCGATGACCTGATCGAACAAATATACACTGAGACCGAGCATTGACGCGAGTACCAGTTTGTTACCGAGGCCTGCCCGTACCGATCCGAAAACAAAGGGTATGGAAAGCAGTAACATCGCGATCGTTGTCAATGCTCCTCCGGCCTTTCGCCACAAAGCCAGCGCATAGGCGTCCGCCTCCTGGCCGGTGGCGCGCAGGAAACGCACGTGCAGAAACAACTCGATGGGTGAAAGACTCTCCGGTGACTTGGTCAGCGTTGCAATATCATCGGGATTCAGAAACGATTTCCAGTTCATCGAACTTGCGCTTGCAGACTCGATGCGGTTTTCCGTAAAGGTCTTGGTGGTGACGTCGCTTAACTTCCACAGATCATCAGATATGATATCCGCATATTTGGCATGGGTGTAGGTCAGCAGAAAGCCGTTCTCGTCAAAATGCATTACCTCTATATCCGCGGCCTTTTTTGCATGCAGCATCTCGCCGATACGTAATATATTCCGTTCATCCCGGGTCCAGATACCCAGATGCTTGCCAAGCGCCGCGCTCTTGTCAAGCGCGACGGCGCGGGAAGAAATCGCTCTCTGCTGGAGTTGGGGAGCAATAAACTGCTCGAGTACGGCAATGCATGTCAAAAGCACCAGTCCAACCCCAAGCGGGGCCACGCTGATACGAATTGGGGAAACACCCGCCACCCGTAAAGCGGTCAGCTCTGAATTGACCGCCAGCCGCCCCAATGCGATCACATTGCCCAGCAGCGCGATAAAAGGCGCCAGTTGGACAAACCTGCGCGGCAACAATAGCGCGGTATGCAGGAACGCGTCCTGGATCCGGTAAGTCCCCTTTCCGACATCGTCCAGCTGATCCAGCAAGTCGAGAAAGCTGAACAACGGCAAGAGTACCGCGGTGGCGATGCCCAGACCCATCAACACCTGAAAGACAAGATACCGATTGATTATTGTCATCGGCGCAGGAATGGCTTCCGCCAGAAACCGGGTGACAGCAAATAAAGCGCAACCATCAACATCAGGAGGTACAGCCACCAGACGCCGGGAATTCTGCCGATAGCGCCCTGCTCCACCCATGTTTGGGCTAATCCGTTCAGGATATAATAGATCGCAAAAACCAGGGCGGCGACATAATACGTCTTTTCACCCTTGTCCTGACGAGGCGAAGCGCGGCTGAATGGTATGGCGATCAGCGCCAGCAGAATCGTAGCGATGGGACGTGAGACCCGCCATTGGAATTCGGCTATGTCACGTGGTTGATCGGATCGACCCAAGGCCTCGGTAGCGGCGGCTTTGCGTTTGTAATCCAATGCATTACCGTTATCAGTGAAATATACCAATTTTTCGAACTGGACAATGGTGTCTTTTGGTGCAGCATGCGCGAGCCGGTAAATAACGCCGTCAAGAAGATGTATTTGGGGTCGTTCGTCGGCTGCCGGCTCCTGCTGGCGGGCTTCCCTGGCAATAATGATCTCGCTGCTATCGCCCTTATTGATGTAATGAAACACATCTTTCATCCGTTTGCCGGCGCTGTCCTTGGCTTGAATATAGACCACCCTGCCACTGCCCTCGCTTCCATAGAAGCGCCCGGCCTGGAACCGATCCATGTTTAATTCAGCCTCTGCCTGCGCATTCAGCATATAGCTTTCTTCATAGGCCCATGGGCGTACGAAGACAGACAGAACCCCGCTGACAATACCCGCGGGAATGGCGACTATGAGTACAGCATAGACTATGCGGCGCTCGCTGACACCGGCGGAACGTAATACGTTAATTTCCTGATCCCTGTGCAATCGGCCCAGACCCATGATAATAGCGACATAGAGGGCGATTGGCATGAGTACCTCCAGCGCAATCAATGTCTTCAGCAACACAAGCTTCAGCATGGCGGCAACGCCGAGCGATTCCGTGAGCGCCCCGGCCAGAAAGCGGGCACTGCTAAAACTCGAGAATAACGCCGCCAGGATGACGATTACCACCGTAAACGGTATCAGTAACTCACGCGTGATATATCGTTCTATTATTTTCACGGATTCTTTCCTGGCGAGTTGGTGGCAAGGCGCTCTTTACGCTACGGGAGCGGGTCGCACAAATCCGTTTCTTCGCGAGCAAGCGGCGCCGCTCCCGCCAGGACGGATTCCGCCAGCAGCATATCCTCAACCTTATCCACATCAACGCCAGCCTGGGGATAAGGCAGAAATACCGGCCCCACGACGATGCCGGTTTTGGCCGAGACGGCATCGAGCGCCCGGTCGAGCGTCAGCGACCCGAGCAGATAGGACAGAACAGCCATAGGACCGAAGATCTGCGCGATCAATAACCAAGGACGCTTGCGCAGATCTTCCGCGCGCCGCCAGAACGAAACCAGGCCGCGGCCACGATTATTAAGAAATGCATACAGATTGCAACCGCAGACGCCCCCACCGCGCAATCGTATTACGGTTCGCTTTACGCCGGGAAATGCCGCCGCGACATCTTCATATTTAACCACTCCCACCGTGGCGTCACTGGTAGTCATTTGCGATTCGCCTAAAAAATACCGCACTATTGACGGCGTCAATAACGCATGATCCGCTGTCGTCAGCAAGACCGGAGCGTCCTGATCGATGTGCGAGAGGCCGCTATTGGCGCTGCGACTGGGGGAGTCCAGATTCGGCAGCCACGTGACACGACCGCATTCGATCCGTTTCTCCAACTCCGGACAATCGGGAATCGCGGACTCGGGTGGTCCGCATACCACAATTGTCTTCACCATGCCGCTGGCTTCCAGCGCATCCAGGACGCGTATGATCATTGGCGTTCCATAGATCGGGGCAATCGCCTTGCAGGCCATACCGGTCTTGACGGCGATCGGATCATTGGCCGTCCGGTCCGCCGCCAGCACCAGAGCGGTAAATTGGTCCGTTCTAATTATATTTTCCCTGTTATCGGATGGTTCAATCACAGCGTTTTTCCATAAATTCGATATCGCTTGTATTCCCTGCACCCCAGGCTGGCGAGAATGGTACGCATTGGTTTGTTATCCTCCAGTATCCATGATAATTCAACTGCCTGGACCCCCCTGGAGATTGCTGACTGCCGCGGCGCGTCGATTACCATGAATGCCAGCGACATGCCGAGCGGGGTATTCCGGAATTGCTTGCGGACTCCCATCAACGGTATCCGGCCCGTACGAAACCCTTCGGATTTGACATGTTTGATCAGGCGAACCCAGCCGAATGGGAATAACCTCCCATCGAGTCGGGCGAAGACCTCGTTGAGGTTGGGTATGCCCACCATGAACGCCGCCGGAACGTCGTCAACTTCGGCGATCTGGATAAAATCATCGGCTACGAGCAGGCGAAGGCTGGCGCCAAGCTCGGCAAACTCGGCCTCCGTGAAAGGAACGAAGCCCCAGTTCTCCGACCAGGCATCATTGAATATATCACGCAGTATTTCCATCTCTTCGCTGAACTTGTTGCGGCGTAGCGTCCTCAACCGTACCTGTCCGGAAAATCTCTCGATCACGGTACTCATCATTCGAGGGACCTTATGGTCCACCTCCACCCAATAGGCAAGCAGGTCCTTCAGTGGCCGATAGCCCTGTTCTTCCAGCAAACGGCCATACCATTTGCGCGAATGCGGCATCATCACCATTGGCGGCGTATCGAAGCCATTCACCAGGACGCCGCACTCCTGATTGATGGATAAGTTGAATGGTCCGCTGACATGCCTGGTGTGCCGGGCAAACAACCACGCCTCGGCGGTCTTTACCAGCGCCGCGGCCACCTCCGCATCGTCTACGCATTCGAGCAAGCCAAAATGACCGGTATCCGCACCATAGCGTTGCCGATGCAGCTCATCGATTTGGGCGCTGATCCTTCCCATCGGCTGATTATTCCGGTATGCGACCCACGCCTGCCATTCTCCATGCTTGAAAAATGGATTGAATCCGGAAAAATGCAGGCGCCGCTCCAGGCGTAATGGCGGAACCCACATCGGGTCGTCTGCGTATATCCGCCATGGAACATCGATAAACACCCCCATCTCACGGCGATTGGTGACCGGACGCACCGTAACCGCCGTGGATACGACCTGACCCGGCTTGTCATTCATGACGAAAAAATATATGCGCGAGCAATCCCATAGCGTTCGCCATGCGCGCACAGGTGCGTAAACTCAATGGCCGTTGATGACGTGTGATAGTATAATTACCGGTTACGATGACGCAGATCCCGACAATCCTGTTACTACACTCACGGAAGCTTCGAGCAATATCATTGCTATAGTGACTTTTATAGGCTAGGGGGGGGATTCATAAAATAATCACCGATTTTACCATTTTGGCATTTGCGATATCATCTATTGTGACAACGACGGTTAACCCTTCAACAGAAAGTGAAAGCAGTGATACGCCATCGTTCGCACCTTTCAACCTGAATCCGGTAGTTGGGCGGGGTGGCGTGTGCAGTTTTAGCGGTACATAGCTGTATTGTTATCTTACAAAGAAAAAAGGTCGACTATTAATGGACAGTCCTGAATATAATCTGCTAATTTCTCTCGCTCTCATCCCTGTCGTCTTCATGCTGCAAATGTGGGTGATGCAACGCCGCCGCCGCCGGCGCAATGAGGCCGGACAGCAGGAATTTAATAGCCTCGGTGCGACGCTTATATCGGTAATCGCCGAAGGAGTAGCCGTGATCTCGAGTTTAATACTTATCATCTGGATCATGGGCGCGGTATTGAGGTACTTGTTCCCTGTCATATTCAATGCGCAGTGAGCGTGTATTCTCCACAGATTAAAAAAAAGAGATGAGGAAACAAACCAGACGGAATACGGCCGGGGTAGATTTATCCAGGGCTCGGAGAGCCTCGCATTGCCTTCATAACAAAAGGATACCGAAGCTCAGCGTTCGCCTGACTCGTCCAGCATTTACCGAAGTCACCAAACAAACAACCCGCATCAGCGGATTGCTGAGGCGGGTTGTCTAGAATCAGTGGTTTTATCGGATTAGGCGGCTACTTTTTACGCTTACGCATTACGCCCAGACTCAACAATCCAATACCCATAAGCGCCAGCGATGCGGGTTCCGGAACCGGATTTTGAGGATCCGGCGGCGGCGGAGGAGTCCCGACACTACCGACATATTTCAGGGAATCTTTTCCGTCCGACCCGGCGCCGACCTGCTGAATATGCACCATGGCCAAGGCGCCGGCGCCGCTACCGGAAACGGAGCCGAGAAAATCGTTTATCGCAACATTGCTGATTGTCCACGTAGTAAATTCGCCGTTTATAAATCGATCGGCGGCCGACTTAGGATACTCGAGCTCCAAATAAAAATCATAGTCGGCGTTCGTCCCTGAGGGATCGATGTGGACTTGATATATTGATTGTGTTCCTCCAAAGTTCAAGAATGAAGCACTCGTGAGAAGGGGATCGGTGTCATAAGAAAACAGCAGTTGAGATATGAAGGCATCATCTCCGATACCCCCTGGAAGATTATTTACTGAATTGCTGAGATTAAAGTCTACATTTGCTCCGTTCTGGGTTAGTGTCAAGGTAGCGACCGTGGCGTTTCCAGACGCGGGACTGCCGGCTACATATGTATTTATATCGATCGTGAGCGCCGAAGCCGACAAAGGTACAGTGATAATTCCAAGTCCTATCAATGCGCTTGCAATGATTTTGGTTCTCGCGATAACCCGACCAAGTTTCATGACTCCCTCCAATAAGTTAAGCGTTTTTTGTTTGTATCGACGACACCTAAGTACAAGCAAGAATAGTGCCAGTTTTTAACTTATTGATTATTGATGATTATTATTGCATCAAGAAACTGGGGTGTAAACTCTGTCGTCATCCCGCAATTCACCCCGTAGCGGCCTCATCCCGAAGGTGAGCGTCAAATAATACGAAATATTGTTATTGATCATGACTCTGATCTACTAAACGAGCGGCCAACTACCGGATTTAGGTTAAATGTGGCGCAACTCGGGCCGGTACGCTTGGGCCGGTACGATGGCAACCTTTATCGAATACTGCTAAAATCAACCAATTAAATCTCTTTCACCAGGTGCCAGGTGCTTCCGATCC